>NZ_JANEWM010000024.1:0-67646 GCF_028069825.1 Citrobacter sp. Igbk 14 | reverse complement strand
ATTACCAGCTTATATGTATATTTATGATGAAAATGGACAACTGATCAAAGGCAGTTGCATGGCGCTGGGCCGTGAGGGTGCAATTGAAATCATGAACAGCAGTTACGGTGTGTACCAAAATACATGCCGCAACACTGGTAAGCTGATGGGTTCGCGCGAACACAACGCTTTTACACTGCACAAAGAGATTGATAAGACCTCGCCATATTTTGCAGTTGCAGTCTGCCAAAGTAAGCGACTGCAAAAGGCAGTAATCCACTATTACGACATCAACGAGGCGGGTGTCGAATACGAGATTTACCGAATTACGCTTAACAACATCGTAATCATGTCCGTCAATGCTGCTCATGCTTATATGCCGGGTTCCCACACTCCGGGCATGATGGAAAATATCGCCATCACCTACTCAGGCATTGAGTGGTTTTATATCGAAGGGAATATCAAATACGACGATGACTGGAGCCGCCCGGTTGGTTACAACCAGCAGCAGAGGTAAATCGAATTGGCAGGCAGATCTGCTGAAAATAAAGACCACTTAGCAGAGTGCCTGCAATACTCGTCGCTATTCCCGAACACGCTTACTTGCAATACGAGCGTACCCGGTCATCAAATCAACGTAAATCAAACCAATAATGCAACAAATTTATAGACTTAAATCATAAGGTTACGTTCTTAACGTACATTTCCGTACTGTTGGGCTTCAACCCCCATCAACACATTAGTTTTATAGCCTGCTATAGCCCATTGTCTTACGGTATCAAGGGCCTTGAGCCAGCGGCCTAAATTATTATTTCTGATTTTAGTTGTTCTCCGTGAATTTCCATGCCAAAGCCTTTTTGTACTTAAAATGGTTGTGGGCGGATCCGGTAACAATCTCCCGCCATCTTTATCACGGTAGCTATCATATGCATAGCGATAGACAGCACGCAGAACACGTGCCCATAAATCAGCCTGGGCTTTACTGCCTTTTTCTTCACGCCTGAACGGGCCACCAAACCATATGCCATGCCCGGTAATGATCTGGTGTCTCGTTTCCACCATTTCACGCCGCCGTTCGTTCGGGTTATGCCGTGTGGTAGCTACTTCAATATGCCCGCTCTCTGGCCTGCTCAATAGTCATATCCGGGAACTTGCCCAACGTCACACGGTAAAATTTTCCGTCGCGCTTTCGGGACGCACAAAAACTTTGCTGCCTCTGGACGTAACACGCAGCCGCAACCCATTAACGACACTATCAGCATATTCAAGGCGTTTGCCGGCATCAGGAACGGGGAGTTCCATCAGCACGGCTTTGGTGAAGCTGATCGTTCTCATAGGGCTTTCTTTTACGCTCCAGCAATCTTCCGGGGATACCTCGGGGATACTTTACAGAGGGAAATACGGGTAATTGTAGGTCATTATCGGCTGTTTTAAAAATCAGTAATTATCTGTTTTTCAATGAAAAATATGAATGGTTATTGATCTGGACACTAATTAACAATTGATGATTTTGCCAACAGTACATATAGCGCGATATACTAAAAATTCTCGCAGCAACTGAACGTTAAGCCTATGAAATACGATACATCCGAGCTTTGTGACATCTATCAGGAAGATGTCAACGTCGTGGAACCGCTGTTCTCTAACTTTGGAGGACGGTCGTCGTTTGGCGGACAAATCATCACGGTAAAATGTTTCGAGGACAACGGGTTGCTGTACGATCTGCTCGAACAAAACGGCCGTGGTCGTATTCTGCTGGTCGATGGTGGCGGTTCTGTCCGTCGTGCGCTGGTCGATGCCGAACTGGCTCGTCTGGCAGTACAGAATGAATGGGAAGGTCTGGTCATCTACGGCTCAGTACGCCAGGTAGACGATCTGGAAGAGCTGGACATCGGCATTCAGGCGATTGCCGCTATTCCGGTTGGTGCTGCAGGTGAAGGCATTGGGGAAAGCGATGTGCGCGTCAATTTTGGCGGCGTGACGTTCTTTTCCGGCGACCACTTGTACGCCGACAATACCGGGATAATTCTTTCCGAAGACCCGCTCGATATCGAGTAAGCAAAAAAGGCACCGCAAGGTGCCTTTTTTATGCGTTGTCGCTGGTTGCCGGATGACAGCTTGCGCCTTATCCGGCCTACAAACTCGTACTCTAAATCCTCTAAAGATTTCACGTCAGGGCAAGGCGGCAAGTAAGTGAATCCCCAGGAGCATAGGTCACTATGTGACTGGGGTGAATGCACGCAGCCAACGCCGCCATAACGTGAAATATGACGAGGATTAGACTTCTTCCATACGACCCAGCAGGGCATGCAGACGATCCTGCCAGCCACTCTGCTGTTCTTTCAGGCTGTTGTTCTCACGCTCCAGTTCTTCACGCTGCTGCTGTGCAGACTGAACTTCCTGCGACAGTGAGTTATTCTTTTCTTTCAGCTCTTCGATTTCCATCTGCAACAGCGTGATGGTATCAATCGCCTGCTGTACTTTTGCTTCCAGTTTCTCAAACACTTCTAATGACATCGTCATACCTCTCCTGAATTGCAAGGCGTTGATGGATAAAAATCCTCGTCCCGATAACCGGCGACGCCTTAATAAAAACGAGCGCACACTACTTAACACCGATTGTATGAAGCCGCGTCATCCCTGTCCAGCGGCATCCCGCGCAGATTGCGGTTTGCAACACTTTTAATCTTTGTCCTGGTGACATAACTGTCATAACTCTTAAGTGTTAACAGGATGATCGGTGAAATGATTCAGCTCACACTATTTTTGTATAACAAATACCGCTCAATGGCGCGAAAACGCTCATTTTGTTGATGGAGTACACACATTTTAATTTCGATATTTCTCGTTTTTGAGCGTTAACGATAAATTAACAGTGTGCCTACCGGCTCCGGGGATGTCAGTGACCTTCTCGCATACAATAAACATTAAACTCTTCAGGATCCGATTATGAGTCAAACATCAACCTTGAAAGGCCAGTGCATTGCTGAATTCCTCGGTACCGGGTTGTTGATTTTCTTCGGTGTGGGTTGTGTCGCTGCACTCAAAGTGGCTGGTGCTACTTTTGGTCAGTGGGAAATCAGTATCATCTGGGGTCTGGGGGTAGCCATGGCTATCTATCTGACAGCAGGCGTTTCTGGCGCACACCTGAATCCAGCAGTCACAATCGCACTATGGCTGTTTGCGTGTTTTGACAAACGCAAAGTCGTTCCTTTTATTATTTCTCAAATTGCTGGCGCCTTTTGCGCAGCGGCATTGGTTTACGGGCTTTATTACAATCTTTTCATCGATTTCGAACAAACGAACCATATCGTGCGCGGTAGTGTAGAAAGCCTCAATCTGGCAGGTACTTTCTCCACCTATCCAAACCCGCATATCAATTTTGTGCAGGCCTTCGCGGTTGAAATGGTCATTACCGCTATTCTAATGGGGCTGATTCTGGCACTGACCGATGATGGTAATGGTGTACCGCGTGGTCCACTGGCACCGCTGCTGATCGGCTTACTGATTGCCGTTATTGGTGCATCCATGGGTCCACTGACCGGTTTTGCGATGAACCCGGCACGTGACTTCGGACCGAAACTCTTCGCCTGGATGGCAGGATGGGGCGAGATTGCCTTCACGGGTGGTCGTGATATCCCTTACTTCCTGGTCCCCGTGTTTGGCCCGATTACCGGCGCAATTCTGGGCGCATGGGCATATCGCAAACTGATTGGTCGCCATTTACCGTGTGATGTCTGCGCGATTGAAGAAAAAGACGTTGCGACCAACACTCAACAAAAAGCTTCGCAGTAATGTGACTACGGGACAAAAATGATGACTGAAAAAAAATATATCGTTGCGCTCGACCAGGGCACCACCAGCTCCCGCGCGGTCGTAATGGACCACGATGCGAATATCGTTAGCGTTTCACAGCGCGAATTCGAGCAAATCTATCCGAAAGCAGGCTGGGTAGAACACGACCCAATGGAAATTTGGGCGACCCAAAGCTCCACGCTGGTAGAAGTGCTGGCGAAAGCCGATATCAGTTCCGATGAAATTGCAGCGATCGGTATTACCAACCAGCGTGAAACCACCATTGTCTGGGAACGTGAAACCGGTAAGCCGATCTATAACGCCATTGTGTGGCAGTGTCGTCGTACCGCAGATATCTGCGAGAAGCTCAAGCGCGACGGTATGGAAGAGTACATCCGTAACAACACCGGTCTGGTCATTGACCCGTATTTCTCCGGTACCAAAGTGAAGTGGATCCTCGACCACGTAGAAGGCTCGCGTGAGCGCGCCCGTCGCGGCGAGCTGCTGTTCGGTACCGTAGACACCTGGCTTATCTGGAAAATGACTCAGGGACGCGTACACGTCACGGATTACACCAACGCCTCACGTACCATGCTGTTCAACATCCATTCCCTGGACTGGGACGACAAGATGCTGGACGCGCTGGACATTCCGCGTGCAATGCTGCCGGAAGTTCGCCGTTCTTCTGAAGTCTATGGCCAGACCAACATTGGCGGTAAAGGCGGCACACGTATTCCTATCTCCGGTATCGCGGGTGACCAGCAGGCTGCACTTTTCGGCCAGCTGTGCGTGAAGGAAGGGATGGCGAAGAACACCTACGGTACTGGCTGCTTCATGCTGATGAATACCGGCGAGAAAGCCGTTAAGTCAGAAAATGGGCTGCTGACCACTATCGCTTGTGGCCCGACCGGGGAAGTGAACTACGCGCTGGAAGGTGCCGTGTTCATGGCGGGTGCGTCCATCCAGTGGCTGCGTGATGAGATGAAACTCATCAGCGATGCATTCGACTCAGAGTATTTCGCCACCAAAGTGAAAGACACCAACGGCGTATATGTTGTTCCGGCGTTCACTGGCTTGGGCGCACCATACTGGGACCCGTATGCACGTGGCGCCATCTTCGGCCTGACCCGTGGCGTAAACTCCAACCACATCATCCGTGCTACGCTTGAGTCTATCGCTTATCAGACGCGTGACGTGCTGGAAGCGATGCAGGCGGACTCCGGTATTCGTCTGCACGCGCTGCGCGTGGATGGCGGTGCGGTAGCCAACAACTTCCTGATGCAGTTCCAGTCTGACATTCTCGGCACACGCGTTGAGCGCCCGGAAGTTCGCGAAGTGACTGCGCTGGGTGCGGCATATCTGGCCGGTCTGGCTGTCGGCTTCTGGCAGAATCTGGATGAGCTGCAGGAAAAAGCGGTCATTGAGCGTGAGTTCCGCCCTGGCATCGAAACCACCGAACGTAACTTCCGTTACAGCGGCTGGAAAAAAGCAGTCAAACGCGCTCTGGCGTGGGAAGATCACGAAGAGTAATACATCATTGCCGGGTGGTGCGGCCTACTGATACGAAACTGACGTAGGCCGGATAAGACGCGTTAGCGTCGCCATCCGGCTATATCTCCGTGCGGGGCAACCCCGCACACACATCAATAATCTCGCCCCCTCCCCTGTGCTACACTTCGCGCCATTCCTTTCTGCTACGAGTTTGCAATGAGACGAGAACTTGCCATTGAATTTTCACGCGTGACCGAAGCGGCTGCACTGGCTGGCTATAAATGGTTGGGTCGCGGCGATAAAAACACCGCTGACGGCGCGGCCGTGAACGCCATGCGTATTATGCTCAACCAGGTCAACATCGACGGCACCATCGTGATTGGCGAAGGTGAGATCGACGAAGCCCCCATGTTGTTTATCGGTGAAAAAGTCGGAACCGGTCTCGGCGATGCTGTTGATATTGCAGTCGATCCCATCGAAGGTACACGTATGACAGCAATGGGCCAGGCGAATGCACTGGCGGTACTGGCTGTCGGCGACAAGGGTTGCTTCCTGAACGCGCCGGACATGTACATGGAAAAGCTGATTGTCGGCCCTGGTGCCAAAGGTTCAATCGACCTGAATCTGTCGCTGGAAGCGAACCTGCGTAATGTCGCCAGCGCGCTCAACAAACCGCTGAGCGAACTGACCGTCACCATTCTGGCGAAACCACGCCACGATGAAACCATCGCCGAAATGCAGGCGCTGGGCGTTCGCGTATTCGCGATTCCCGATGGCGACGTGGCCGCGTCGATTCTGACCTGTATGCCAGACAGTGAAGTTGACGTGCTGTATGGCATTGGTGGCGCACCAGAAGGTGTCGTCTCCGCCGCCGTTATCCGCGCACTGGATGGCGACATGCAAGGCCGTCTGCTGGCTCGCCATGACGTCAAAGGTGACAGCGAAGAGAACCGTTGTATCGGCGAACAGGAGCTGGCTCGCTGCGCCGCGATGGGTATTGAGGCAGGTAAAGCGCTGCGTCTGGATGAAATGGCCCGCAGCGACAACGTTATTTTCTCAGCAACCGGGATCACCAAAGGCGATCTGCTGGAAGGGATTAGCCGCAAAGGTAATATTGCCACCACCGAAACACTGCTGATCCGTGGGAAATCACGTACGATCCGTCGTATTCAGTCCATCCACTACCTCGATCGCAAAGATCCGGATGTACAGACGCATATCCTGTAATTGATTTGATCAATAGAGCCTTCCAGCCCATCTGGGCTGGAAATCTTTCGTGCAACGAACGAAGATAAGGCAATCACAGCAGACAGGAGAAAACCATGGCAGATTGGGTAACAGGCAAAGTCACTAAGGTACAGAACTGGACCGATGCCTTATTTAGTTTGACCGTGCGAGCTCCAGTTCTTCCTTTCACTGCAGGTCAGTTCACTAAGCTTGGCCTGGAGATCGACGGCGAACGCGTCCAGCGTGCCTATTCTTACGTCAATGCCCCTGATAACCCCGATTTAGAGTTTTATCTGGTGACGGTTCCCGACGGCAAACTCAGCCCTCGTCTGGCAGCACTGAAGCCAGGCGATGAAGTCCAGGTGGTAAGTGAAGCTGCTGGTTTCTTCGTGCTAGATGAAGTCCCCGATTGCGACACGCTGTGGATGCTGGCAACCGGCACGGCTATCGGCCCATATTTGTCGATTCTGCAATTAGGCAAAGACCTGGATCGCTTCAAAAATCTGGTGCTGGTCCACGCCGCGCGCTATGCCGCCGATTTAAGCTATCTGCCGTTAATGCAGGACCTGGAAAAACGCTACGAAGGTAAATTACGTATCCAGACGGTTGTGAGCCGTGAAACCGCTGCAGGTTCATTAACCGGGCGAGTTCCGGCGTTGATTGAAAGCGGCGCGCTGGAAGCTGCAGTTGGGCTACCCATGGATACAGCAACCAGTCATGTGATGCTCTGCGGTAACCCGCAAATGGTACGCGACACGCAGCAACTGCTGAAAGAAACCCGGCAGATGACCAAACATCTGCGCCGTCGACCGGGCCATATGACCGCTGAACATTACTGGTAAGGGCTTGCCGGATGGCGCTCACGCTTATCCGGCCTACGAGTCAGCTCTGTATTTTACGTCCTGCGTGTCCTTACCGTATTTATTTGCGTCCTGGGTGCCAACGAACGCGCCCAGATCGATAAGCATACCCACCAGAATCAGCGTCGGTACAAAGCGGCCTACCGCCCATTGCCAGACACCGGGCAATACTGCCCAGTTTCCGGCCAGCAGCATCCATGCAAGAATCATCAGGAACGCCCACGCGCCGGAGCGCCCCCGATCATGCAGACGTTTTACTGTGACTGCAGCCGTCGGCCACAGCAGACAGACCAGACAAAATGCCGCCGTCTGGATATCGAGCAATTGTTTACTCGCCAGCGAAAACAAAACCAGCATCCCGACAATCCACAGACCGATCCAAATCCAGAAATCACGGCGTCCAAGACGCCCTTTAAATGAGAATAACCACTGCTGTATGGTCATGTAGATTCCTTTATTATTACCTTCCAGAACAGTTTACCCTTTTGACAAGCCCGGCGGTTACCGTTTTAATCGTGAGCAGTAAGAATAAAAGGTACGATTGATGAAGCAAGGATTGACTCTGTTTTTATTATTGTTTTCAGCCATGTCCGTGAATACAGCGGCGCTGGCGGAAGAACCATCGACGGCAACCACGGCCCCCTATTTACTGGCGGGCGCGCCGACCTTTGACCTGTCGATTAGTCAGTTTCGCGAAAACTTTAATACACAGAATCCTAAGCTTGCTCTGAATGAGTTCCGTGCCATCGACAGCAGCCGCGATCGGGCAAATCTCACCCGTGCCGCCAGTAAAATCAATGAAAACCTGTATGCGTCCTCCGCCCTTGAGCGCGGCACCTTAAAAATCAAAAGTATGCAGATAACCTGGCTGCCGATTCAGGGGCCAGAACAAAAGGCGGCCAAAGCGAAAGCGCTGGAATACATGACCGCCGTCATTCGCACCGTCGCGCCGCTACTGACAAAAGAGCAAAGCCAGAAAAAGCTGCAAAAATTACTCGCTGCCGGCAAAGGTAAGCACTATTACGCCGAAACCGAAGGCGCAATTCGCTATGTTGTTGCAGATAACGGTGAAAAAGGGCTGACCTTCGCTGTTGAACCGATTAAGCTGGCACTATCAGAAAGTCTTGAGAAAGCGAATTGATGACAAAAAGCAAAGCCTTTCCGCAGACGAATCTCTATACTGTTTCACAGACCATGCTGCCCTGATGGGCGGCCATCTTCCTTAATTCGCTGACAAGCGTGGAGAAATGAAATGCGACATCCTTTAGTGATGGGTAACTGGAAACTGAACGGCAGCCGCCACATGGTAAACGAACTGGTTGCTAACCTGCGTAAAGAACTGGCTGGCGTTGCTGGCTGTGCAGTAGCAATCGCTCCGCCGGAAATGTATATCGACCTGGCGAAACACGCCGCTGCCGGTAGCCACATCATTCTGGGCGCGCAGAACGTTGACCTGAACCTGTCTGGCGCATTCACCGGTGAAACAAGCGCTGAAATGCTGAAAGATATCGGCGCGCAGTACATCATTATCGGTCACTCTGAGCGTCGTACTTACCACAAAGAGTCTGACGAGCTGATCGCGAAGAAATTCGCTGTGCTGAAAGAGCAGGGTCTGACGCCGGTTCTGTGCATCGGTGAAACCGAAGCAGAAAACGAAGCAGGTAAAACTGAAGAAGTTTGCGCACGCCAGATTGACGCAGTGCTGAAAACTCAGGGCGCAGCAGCATTCGAAGGCGTGGTTATCGCTTACGAACCTGTATGGGCTATCGGTACCGGTAAATCTGCAACGCCTGCTCAGGCTCAGGCAGTCCACAAATTCATCCGTGACCACATTGCTAAAGCTGATGCGAAAATCGCTGAACAAGTGATCATTCAGTACGGCGGCTCCGTAAACGCAGCTAACGCTGCTGAACTGTTCGCTCAGCCGGACATCGACGGCGCGCTGGTTGGCGGTGCATCGCTGAAAGCAGACGCTTTCGCCGTGATCGTTAAAGCCGCTGAAGCCGCTAAACAGGCCTAAGTTGTTAAAAGGGGAGCATCGCTCCCCTTCTTATACCCGCTTTACCAGTATCCCAGCCAGTGCCACCAGAAGGCCCCCGTGACACCCCAGATGGTCAGGTTGACCACACTCATCACCAGTCCCGTTTTCCACCACTCAGCCAGTGTAACGTAACCCGAACCAAAGATGATCGGCGCAGTCCCTGTACCATAGTGCGTGAGCGACATCATCAACGAGGAGGAGAAGCCCAGCATCAGACCAAGCAGCGCCGGTGGAGCACCGAGGCCTAATCCGGCAGCGAAGAAAGCCGCGAACATGGCCGTGATATGTGCAGTGGTACTGGCGAAAAAGTAGTGTGAATAGACATAAAGCAGGATCAGCAGCAGCGTGGCGATACTCCAGTGCACCCCGAGATGGTCAATTGCACTACCAACACTCGTCGCCAGCCACCCCACCAGGCCCAGTTTGCTCAGGAAATCCGCCATCATAACCAGTGCGGCAAACCAGACTATCGTATCCCAAGCACCACGGCATTTAAGGATATCGTCCCAACTCAATACCCCTGTCACTAACAGAACAGACAAGCCAATCAGCGCCGCGCTGGTGGGGTTAACGGCCCAGGTACTGCCCATCAGCATTGCTGGAACACCTGCCCACAGGCAGAGCAGCAAAGCGAAAACCGCGAGGGTGATTTTTTCAGCCAGCGACAACGGACCGAGTGCCCCCAGTTTTTCCCGGGCAAACTCTGGCGCATTCGGTGTGCGTGTAATAGCGGGCGGATAGAGCCACCAGATGACAATAGGCATCACGACCAGTGAGACAACGGCCGGAAGAAGCGCCGCAATCGCCCACATTCCCCAGGTCATATTCAGCACCCCATCCGTCCCTTTGGTCAAAAAACTCACAATAAGCGGGTTTGGCGCGGTAGCGGTAATAAACATTGCCGAACTGATCGGGTTAATGTTGTAGTTCACCAGAGCCAGATAACGACCTGTAGCGCCGTTCTCTTTGTCACCGGGTTGAGAGCCCAGACTTTCCGCAATCGCTCGCATCACCGGGTGAATAATACCGCCACCGCGCGCGGTATTGCTCGGTGTAACGGGTGCGATTAGCGTTTCTGCCAGCGTTAGCGCCCAGGCGATACCCAACGTTCTTTTGCCAAACAACGCAATAAACCCATAGCCGATACGCGCGCCCAGCCCCGTTTTCAACAGGCTTTGCGACAACATAATCGAGATGCCGATCAGCCAGATAAGCTGGTTGGAGAAACCACTTAACGCATCGCTCAGCGCCGCGGTGGGTTTACCGGGGTGCGTCACGCCGGTCATCGCCACCAGCATAATCGCCACAATCGCAATCGCGCCGATAGGCATGGCTTTACCAATAATTGCCGCGATAGTACCGATAAATAACGCCAGCAGATGCCACGCCTCGGGGGTGACATCTGCTGGACATGGGATAACAAACCAGATGGTCAGCGTAATAACAATCGAGATGATGGCAGGCCAACAGCGGATGGGGCTCAATCTGTCCATGAATCAATCCTTGAGTTTCCAGTACGCAATTATGCGCTCAGGTATTAACCAATATCGGTGCGCATAATACAATTCACCCACTCACAAAACAAAAAATTAACATTCAGATACAACTATAATTTCCCCAACACGCTAAACCACAGATAATCCAGCGGCAGCAGTATCAGATACGTTGCCGCCGCCAGCGTGATACACAGCAGCATTCCAGCTCTTGCCGGTACTTTTCCTAACGCCATTGCCACCACAATCGGTGATGCCTGATACGGCAATAGCGGTGTGGAATAGCCCAATACCTGAATCATAATCACCGAGAGTAGCGGGAAGCCGGTCGCATCTGAAAAACTTTGTGCCAGTGTGGTATACAGTGCCGGAACGCCGTTCGCCGTCATGATGAAATTAAGTGCGGTGGTAATGCCGGTCAATGCAAGGAAGCTGGTAAACGGTTTGTCCGCATCCAGCGGCATCACCTGTAACAGCGCCTCGCCTACCGCGCTACCGATACCGGTCTGCGTCACGGTGATGGCCAGTCCCAGGATACCCGCCACGTAAATGCAGGTACGGATATTCACCCCACTGGAAAATTCTTCGCCATTAATAAATCCTACGCGCGGCAACAGCGTAATCACCGCCGCCACCAGCCCGGTCCATGCCGGCCCCACGCCATGCCAGCTTTCGCTGACCCACAGAAACAGCACCACCGCTAACATCCAGGCCAGACGTTTTTCATCACGACTCATTGGTTCAGGCGGCGTCAGATCGCGCGGCGCATGAGGTTGGCCGGGAAACAGCCAGCAGATAAGACCAATGAGCACCGCACCTTTTAGCCAACCCAACACGGGTGTATGCAGCAGCAAATAGGGAAGATAATTCAAGTGGATACCCCAGGAACCTTCCGCTGCGCCACTCATCACCAGGTTTGGTACGTTAGCAGGTAAGATCGTGGCGGAAAGCTGGAAGGTACCAAAACCGACGGCAAGCGCCAGACCATACCAGGCGCGCGTGCCGTCGTGAATTCCAGCCCGTTTCGCCATCGCCGCCACAATCGGCATCAGCAGCGCAATACGTCCCATGTTGGACGGCATGACGAACGCCAGCGCGTAACTCAATAGCACCACGCTCGCGACCATTAATGGCCAGGAGTCCGTCAGCCTTGACGACAATGCCCTCGCTGCCCGGTCCGCCAGCCCCGTTTTACGAATCGCGATGCCCAGCACAAAACCACTGAAGACCAGCCAGAACGCCGATGAGGCAAAGCCACCAAAGATGACATCCGGTGGCGCGATTTTGGCCACCATCGCCACGGCAAAGAAAAGCAGCGCCGTGATAAATTCCGGCAACAGCGACGTCGCCCAAAGCAAAATGGTGACGCCGACCACCAGAGAGGGAATAAACAGAGGGTGTGAAAGCCAGAGCGACATGCCTGTCTCCTGTTGTTTTTTTCAACAAGAATACGGGGACAGGCAAAGAGAGTAAACGCCAGATTAAGGGGGGCTAACGCAGAATATCACATTGATGATCCTGGATTTCCTCAGAGGAGGCGAGATTCAGCGACAGCAGGTCACGCTGAGTCGCCAGCAGGACAAAGGATTCGTCGCTTTGACGCACCATCGCCAGCGCATAGCTTCCCATCCGCTCACGCGCATCCGGCACCTCTTCAGCCAGCATCATAAACGGGCCGCGCTGCGCCAGTTCGTTTTCCGTCACACGACGCGCCAGATATTCATGCCCGCGCAATCCGCCGGGCAATGGCAACCAGCGAGTGCTGATTTTCGCCATATTGTCATCCAGTTGCGTTCTGACGTCGGGTCGCAGGCAGGAGATATGAATGTGAAAGTGATTTTGCGTACGCCCGGTACGTGAGTTAATTGTCAGCGATACCGCCTTATCAGGGATCTCCTGACCGTATTTTTGACTCATAAAACTACGTGCCTGCCAGGCTAGCCAGAAAAAATTCGGTGTTCCAGATTCCAACAGCAACGGGCTCTCCGTGCCATTGATACGGTAGGTTGGCATCAACAGATATTGCAGCGGACCGTTACGGTCTTTTAACACCACATATCCGGCATCGGGTTTAACTTCAGTACACGGCGCGGGATTGTGCTGCTGCAACTGATGTGGCAGGCATTGCTCAAGGACTATCTGGCGTAACGCGTCCGGGTTACCGCTGAATTTCCAGTACCCTATGCCCGCAGCGGCGGCGACCACAATAACCGCCAGTAAAAGATAACCTGCTTTTTTCATTACGCGTTCCCTGTATCCCATTGAGGCGCAAGAGTAACGCAAAACGATGACAAATAAAAAACCCGGTCGCGCTATGCCACCGGGTTCTGCCGTGACCTCAACCTTTAGCGTTTGCTTATCTGGTCAAAGGTACCGCCGTTAGAAAAATGCGTTTTCTGCGCTTTCGTCCAGCCGCCAAACTCTTCATCAATGGTGAACAGTTTCAGTTTCGGAAATGCGCTTTCGTATTTCTTCGCGACGTCAGCATCACGCGGGCGATAGTAGTTTTTCGCCGCAATCTCCTGACCTTCCGGGGAATAGAGATACTTCAGGTAAGCTTCTGCCACCGCTTTGGTATCTTTCTTTTCCACGACTTTGTCGACAACGGAAACAGTCGGCTCAGCGAGGATAGATTCACTTGGGGTGACTATCTCGAATTTATCTTTGCCCAACTCATTCGTTGCCAGCAACGCTTCGTTTTCCCAGGCGATCAGCACATCGCCAATCCCTCGTTCAACAAACGTATTGGTTGAGCCCCGCGCACCGGAATCCAGTACTTCAACGTTTTTAAACAGTGCCTTGACGAAGTCCTGCGCTTTGGCCTGATCGTTGTTGTTGTTGTGCAGAGCGTAGCCCCATGCCGCCAGATAGTTCCAGCGTGCGCCGCCTGAGCTTTTCGGGTTTGGAGTAATCACTGACACACCCGGTTTGACCAGATCGTTCCAGTCATGAATTTGCTTTGGGTTGCCTTTGCGTACCAGGAAGACAATGGTGGAGGTGTAAGGCGCAGAATTGTCCGGCAGGCGTGTAATCCAGTTTTTATCGATACGGCCACGTTCAGCAATGGCATCCACATCGTAAGCCAGCGCCAGCGTCACGACATCGGCTTCGATACCGTTGATGACAGAGGTCGCCTGCTTACCAGAGCCGCCGTGCGACTGGCGGATAACGACGTTATCGCCTGTTTCCTGCTTCCAGTGTGCGCTGAATGCTTTGTTGTACTGTTCGTACAGTTCACGTGTTGGATCGTACGATACGTTAAGTAACTGAATATCCTTTGCCAGAACGCTGGTCGATGCCAGCAATAATGTTAACCCTACGCCCCATTTGTTCATCGCCCAGCTCTCTTATGTGGTGTTGTGATGAGCAAAGCGTGCCAGAAAGAGATCCAAACATTAAAGAATAAAAAAAGATTTGCTATAACTTCGAGGAATAAATCTGAGGGATTGCCGGATGGCGGCTAACGCCTTATCGGCCTATAAGTTTCTGCAACCTGTAGGCCTGATTAGCGTAGCGCCATCTGGCGCGCAAAAAATACAATCAGTACAGTTTTTTCGCGCAGTCCAGCCAGTCACCTTTGAACGGACGCTTCATGTTTTCGATAGCGTCGATAATGTCGTGGTGAACCAGTTGCTCGTTCTGAATACCGACGCAGCGACCGCCATGACCTGCCAGCAGCAGTTCAATAGCATATGCGCCCATTCGGGACGCCAGAATACGGTCGTAAGGAACCGGAGAACCACCACGCTGGATGTGACCCAGTACGGTAGAGCGCGTTTCACGGCCCGTTTCTTTTTCAATGTAATGTGCCAGTTCATCAACGTCACACATGTGCTCAGTGATCGCTACGATGGCGTGTTTTTTACCTTTTGCGATACCGGCTTTGATTTCAGCAACCAGATCGTCACGGCTAAATTCAACTTCCGGAACCACGACAAATTCACAGCCACCGGCAATTGCTGCAGCCAGGGTCAGGTCGCCGCAGTAACGGCCCATCACTTCAACGATGGAGATACGCTGGTGAGAAGAAGAAGTATCACGCAGACGGTCAATCGCTTCGACGACGGTACCCAATGCGGTGAAATAACCGATGGTGTAGTCGGTGCCTTTAATATCGTTGTCGATAGTGCCCGGCAAGCCGATGCACGGGAAGCCCATTTCAGTCAGGCGTTTTGCACCCATGTAAGAACCGTCACCACCGATAACAACCAATGCGTCGATGCCACGTTTCTTCAGATTTTCGATAGCCACTGCACGCACATTTTCGTCGCGGAATTCCGGGAAGCGAGCAGAACCGAGGAAAGTACCACCACGGTTGATCATATCGGACACGCTGTAGCGGTCAAGCTGGACCATACGGTCTTCATACAAACCCAGGTAGCCATCATGGATCCCCATGACTTCCAGTCCTTCCGTTAACGCTGCACGTACAACACCACGGATTGCTGCGTTCATGCCCGGCGCATCACCGCCGCTTGTCAACACACCGATTTTCTTAATCATGACTACCTCTGAACTTTGGAATGCAAAATGAAATCTGCTGCCGGAAGTCGATTCCGCATATCGAAACGATCCAACGAATATGCAGATAGTATAACAATCACTTCCTGCTGAATTGATTCAGGTCAGGCCAAATGGTGGTAATTTATACACAAAATGCTGGCCCGGCTCACTTTTTACAACGAATTATGAAAGCTCAAACATCTTGCCTTCCTTGGGTACGACTGAACAGGGATCCTGGTGAATAATCACATCCGATCCCGGGAAACGCCGTAAAATTGCCTGCTCCACCTGCTCAGCCACTAAATGCGCCTGAACGAGCGGCAGATTATCTTCCATTTCCAAATGAATCTGAATAAAGCGGGTCGGCCCTGACTGCCGCGTGCGAAGATCGTGAGCGCCGCTGACACCTGGCCATGACGTCACTATATCAATAATTTCCTGACGTTCCTCATCGGGTAAGGCGCGATCCAGCAAGGATTGCACTGCCTCATACCCCATGCGTAATGCACTATATAAAATATAGATGCCAATCCCGAGCGCAAACAAGGCATCCGCACGATGCCAACCATACCAGGCCAGTCCAAGCGCAACGAGAATCGCACCGTTCATCATAACATCAGACTGATAATGAAGCATATCTGCCCGTACAGCCTGACTTTGCGTACGTTTCACCACCCAGCGCTGAAACGTGACCAGAATGATAGTACAAATTAACGCAATAACGGTGACAACTACCCCGACACCCGGATCTTTCATCGGCGTCGGTTGGATGAGATGCTGAATCCCGGTCAGGAATAAAAACAACGCCGAACCGGAAATAAACATACTTTGCGCCAGCGCCGCCAGAGATTCAGCTTTCCCGTGCCCAAACGTGTGCTCATCATCTGCTGGCTGCAACGAATAACGCACCACCAACAGATTGGTTAGCGACGCAGCGATATCGACCAGGGAATCCACCAATGCCGCCAGAATACTGACCGATCCGGTGTACCACCACGCAAAAATTTTGATCAAAAGTAACAGAGAAGCCATCACGGTCGCAGCGATTGCCGCCCGACTGACCAGTCGCCCATAGGTTTGATTCATAAACACTCCTGCCAGGATATGCCGCTAGTATAACGGATGAAGTAAAACAGTCAGGCAATAACCGAGTGACAAATTTTGGGCAAAAAAAACCCCCACATCATGTGGGGGAAGACAGGGATGGTGTCTATGGCAAGGAAAACAGGGTTACTACTGGGAACGTGAGTTGCTACTACTCAATAAATTCAACGATGAGCTTTTTTGCCATTGCGTTACATCACGCAGTTGCTCCATTCGTTGTTCATGTTTCTCATTTAAAACCGCTTGCTGCTCGGGCGTTAACAGGCGATACATCTGGTTGCGGACCCTGGCTATTTCAACCTGGCGGGCAACCTGTTCTTGTGCCATTTTTTCTGCCTGAGCGCGCACAGCGCTTTCATCAAATTTCTCTGCGGTGACAAGACGATGCATTGTCTCCATTTCGCTAACATTTACAGGAGGCTGTTCGTGTCTTGCCTGCTGCATTAAATCTCGCATCTGTTGACGTTGATGTTCGGTTAAACTGATACCGTCAAACATGTGGCTCTGTACGCTGCGCTGCGATGAGCCTTCACCCAGGTGCCAGTGATCGCCTGTGACGACTTCAGCTGCATGGCTTAAAGTACTGAGTGCCAGCGTTGAGGCCATGACGGCAGCGGTAACTTTGCCCATCACTTGCTCCCAAAATCTTTTCTGTCGCGATTCAACGAGAGACAGTTTACGATTCGGGCTGCAAACATGCGTCAGGGGGTGTAAAACAACGTAAAGTCATAGATTAGCGACGCCTGATGACGTAATTTCTGCCTCGGAGGTACGTAAACAATGAATAAAATCCTGTTAGTTGATGATGACCGAGAGCTGACTTCCCTGTTAAAGGAGTTGCTCGAAATGGAAGGTTTCGATGTGCTGGTTGCCCATGATGGGGAGCAGGCACTTGAGCTTCTGGATGACAGCATCGATTTACTTTTGCTCGACGTCATGATGCCGAAGAAAAACGGCATCGATACACTGAAAGCGCTTCGCCAGACACACCAGACGCCCGTAATCATGCTGACCGCTCGCGGCAGCGAATTGGATCGCGTACTCGGCCTTGAGCTGGGTGCAGACGACTATTTACCCAAACCCTTTAACGACCGCGAACTGGTTGCGCGTATCCGCGCTATTCTGCGCCGCTCTCACTGGAGCGAACAACAGCAGACCAGCGATAATGGCTCGCCGACGCTGGAAGTGGATGCGTTAAGCCTGAATCCGGGTCGCCAGGAAGCCAGCTTTGATGGGCAAACCCTGGAGTTAACCGGCACCGAATTCACCCTGCTTTATTTACTGGCACAGCATCTCGGCCAGGTCGTTTCTCGTGAACACCTGAGTCAGGAAGTCCTGGGCAAACGCCTGACGCCGTTTGACCGCGCTATCGACATGCACATCTCGAACCTACGTCGTAAGCTGCCAGAGCGAAAAGACGGGCACCCGTGGTTTAAAACCTTGCGTGGTCGCGGCTACCTGATGGTCTCCGCTTCATGATAGGAAGCTTAACCGCACGCATCTTTGCCATTTTCTGGTTAACGCTGGCGCTGGTGTTGATGTTGGTACTGATGCTGCCCAAGCTCGACTCACGTCAGATGACCGAGCTACTGGACAGCGAGCAGCGCCAGGGGTTGATGATCGAGCAACACGTGGAAGCTGAGCTGGCAAACGACCCACCCAACGATCTGATGTGGTGGCGTCGCTTGTTCCGTGCTATCGACAAGTGGGCACCGCCAGGACAGCGGTTATTGCTTGTCACTACAGAAGGACGTGTAATCGGCGCAGAACGCAACGAAATGCAGATCATTCGTAACTTTATTGGTCAGGCTGATAACGCTGACCATCCGCAGAAGAAAAAATATGGTCGCGTTGAGATGGTCGGGCCCTTCTCCGTCAGAGATGGTGAAGATAACTACCAGTTGTATCTCATTCGACCTGCCAGCAGTTCACAGTCTGATTTCATCAACCTGTTGTTTGACCGGCCCCTGTTGCTGCTGATCGTCACCATGCTCGTCAGCTCGCCGCTGCTGCTTTGGCTGGCATGGAGCCTGGCAAAACCAGCGCGTAAACTGAAAAATGCGGCGGATGAAGTGGCACAGGGTAACCTGCGTCAGCATCCGGAACTGGAAGCCGGCCCGCAGGAATTTCTGGCGGCAGGTGCCAGTTTTAACCAGATGGTGACCGCGCTGGAACGCATGATGACCACGCAGCAACGCCTGCTGTCGGACATCTCTCACGAGTTGAGAACGCCACTAACACGTTTGCAACTGGGGACTGCGCTGCTGCGCCGTCGTAGCGGTGAGAGCAAAGAGCTGGAGCGCATTGAAACAGAAGCGCATCGGTTGGACAGCATGATCAACGACCTGCTGGTGATGTCGCGTAATCAGCAGAAGAACGCGCTGGTCAGTGAAACCGTGAAGGCTAATCAGCTATGGGGCGACGTGTTGGATAACGCCGCCTTTGAAGCCGAGCAGATGGGCAAATCGCTTACCGTGAATTTCCCGCCGGGACCGTGGCCGCTGTATGGCAACCCGAACGCACTGGAAAGCGCATTGGAAAACATTGTGCGTAATGCCCTGCGCTATTCACATACGAAGATTGAAGTTGGCTTCGCGGTGGATATTGACGGGATTACCATCACCGTAGACGACGATGGTCCAGGCGTGAGTCCTGAAGACAGAGAGCAGATTTTCCGTCCATTCTATCGCACCGATGAAGCGCGCGATCGTGAGTCCGGTGGGACAGGTCTGGGTCTGGCGATTGTTGAAACCGCTATTCAGCAGCATCGAGGCTGGGTGAAGGCAGAGGACAGTCCGCTGGGAGGTCTACGTCTGGTGCTTTGGCTACCGCTGTACAAACGTACCTAATCAATTTCGGCCTACATCGTGTAGGCCGATTTTTTATACACCATCACAGGTTTACGCCAGGCGGGAAATTTCTGGCGCGAGGATCCACTCTGCGCTGTCATTCCACACATCCATATGGGTAATTTTTCCCTCGCGGACTTCAAAGCGATCGATATAACGGTTGCCCGCAAACGCACGACCATCAGGCCATTCGCCATACAGCGTACCGTTCGAATAAACCACTACGCAGTCTTCGTGCGCTACCGCATCAAACTCACCCAGCGCTTTTTTTACCCACTTATAGCGTTCGCTATTAAAGCGGGCAATATCCGCTGCACCGGCCATTTCTCGCCGTCCGGTAAAGGTAATCTTCACCTCAGGATGCGTAAACGTCGCTGCACGCTCAGCATCGGGGATCATCGAGGCAACCAGAAACGCTTTAACAATTGCCACCGCATTTTCAGATTCAGTCATTACACTTCCGTCCTTTCCTGAGGGGGATGACTGCCCCATAACCGTCGGGCATTGTCTTCAATTTTGCCACTCAGGCGACGTTTCTGCATTGTCCTGGTCCAGCTTTTCGATAATCCTGCCGCTGACAGCAGGCGGTGATACTGGTCATCGTCAAACGGCATATGCCACGCAATGGCAATGGCCTCCCGCAGACTGACATCGCTCACACGCGACACCAGTTCCAGCGGCGCATCCGCGGACACTTGCCCCGGCGCGATAACACTGTACAACCAGCCTATCTTCCCCGAAGCCTGCATCTGACTGGCCATATCGCTAATGCCAAAATGGAAATTCAGCTTAAAACACGGTGAACGCGGCTGTGTGACCTGAATCAGCGCCTCGCCCCACTGGAAAATATCGCCGATATAGACATTCTCTTCTGTCAGCCCAAGCGTCGAGAGATTCTCCCCAAAGGCGGGGGCGACAAATAACTCCGCCTGTTCGGGGAATTCTTGTATCCAGTGCTGATAGTGTTCACGCGGATAGTGGCACAGCGCGCGATCCGGCCCGCCATGAATTTTAGTCTCCGCCTGTTCATCGCCCGTGAGCCCCAGATCGGTCAGCATCAACTCGCCATCGACCTGAACTTTAGCAATCGCGCTGGGACGGCTTCCCGTGTAGTCCCGAATCTTGCCTGTAAAAACATCGACCGGATATCGCATCTGTTCCCTCTCCCGATAAATTTCTCCCATTACACCATATTTATTTTACCCCAGTCGCTCAAAATGAGAGCACGGTTCACATGAAACTTAGGGACACATGCTATCAATGTAATCTTGTTTTGAAACATCATTTCAATTAAGGAGTCGACAACGTGACTGGTCAATCGCAATTTGCTGGCGTCTGGTGTCCTTCCATTACGCCAATGGACAATGATGGCAAGATCGATCTCAATGGTCTGAGCCAGCATCTCAAACGCCTTACTGAGGCAAAAATCGACGTTATTTTGTTGATGGGCAGCATTGGGGAATTTGCTTCCTTTACGCTCGAAGAAAGGCTGTTGCTGATCCGTGAAGCCCGTACGATGAGCTCGCTGAAGATGGTCGCGAACGTCTCATCCACCTGCCAGAATGATGTTTTGTTGATGGCCCAGGAGGCGCATCGCGCCGGTTACGATGCCGTCATGATCCTGCCGCCATACTACTACGGTCAAACGTCGAAGCAGCTACTAAGCTACTTTCGCCAGTTGGGACAGAAGCTCAGCGGCAAATGGTTTGCCTATAACTTCCCGGCGCGAACTGGCTGCGATTTAACCCCTGAACTGGTTGCCACGCTGGCAGCGGAATTCCCGAACTTTGCTGGCATTAAAGACACCGTGGACTGCCAGTCCCACACCCGCAGCATGATCCAGACAACCCGTGCCGTGCGGGAAGATTTTGCAGTGCTGTCGGGTTATGACGAATACTACATTCCTAACCTGCTGGCTGGCGGCGCGGGGATCATCTCAGGCCTCAACAACGTTATGCCTGAGCTGTTTGTCAGCGCACGCGAGGCGTTTAAGCAGGGCGATCTGGCGGCGCTGCGTGAGATTCAGGATAAGATTGGCACCTACATGTCCATCTACGCCATCGGCGAGGATTTTGTCACTACCATCAAGACCGTTGTGTCACGGAAGTTTGGCTATTGCACCGGAGTATCACGAAACGCGGGTGGAGAGTTGAACGAGAGTGAGTGTCGGACTATTGATGAGGTGTTCGTCGTCAAAGGTTAACGCATTAAGCCGGATGGTGCAGACCATCCGGCAAAAGAGGCTTACTTCACGGTACCGCGAAGATCAATTTCCGCCGCTCTGGCTTTGGCTCTTTTCGACCAGATGGACGTGATAATCGGTACGAGGATCGAGGTTACAATCACCGAGGTCGCCACCAGGGAGGTGGCCGCTGGTGCCATCGGTTTGAACGCCGGAACCATTTCAGCAATCAGCACCGGTGTGGCAACGGCCGCGCCAGCAGAACTGGACGCCGCAATCCCCGCAGTACCATCCCCACCACCAATCAGTTTATCGGCAATAATCAACGGAATACCGGTAATGATAATGACCGCTACGCCCAACAGAATACCCAGAACGCCAGTCTGCGCAATGACGCTCAAATCAATAGTGTTACCCAATGCGAAGGCAAAGAAAGGGATCAGCGTCTGCACGGCTTTACTGAAGAATTCCCGCAGCTCAGGATCCAGATTACCCAGCGCAAAACCAATCAGGAACGGCAATACCGCCCCCACAAATACATGCGGTTCAAACGACGCAATCCCGGCGGTTCCCAGAATGACCATGGTCATCAGTGGACCTGACTCCAGCGACATCAGGACAAACGCCCCAGCCTCTTCTTTGGTGCCGTATTGCTGCATGATCGAAGCATACAGCCCGCCGTTAGTCATATCCATTGCGGCCACCAGCGCCAGCGTGGACAACCCGGCGAAGAACCCCACTTCCACACCATGTTCAGGAAGAATGCGCGATGCGATCGCCGCT
This sequence comes from Citrobacter sp. Igbk 14, assembly GCF_028069825.1. Classification (NCBI taxonomy): domain Bacteria; kingdom Pseudomonadati; phylum Pseudomonadota; class Gammaproteobacteria; order Enterobacterales; family Enterobacteriaceae; genus Citrobacter; species Citrobacter sp. Igbk 14. The sequence continues at coordinate 45,339 of NZ_JANEWM010000024.1, read as the reverse complement.
ACCACCCATGCGACCAGGATCTTGGTTATCACTAGCGTGCCGGATTTACGCAGTACGGTTCCGGTAGCGCTCAGCTTAATCGACGCCCCCATGCAAAAGAACCAGACGGCCAGAATCGGCACCGTACCGGTGATCATGCCGTTGGTAAATGAGCCGAAGTATTTCCCGGCGCCGGGTGAAAAGGTGTGACATAACGCGCCCAGAAAAAGTGGTACCAACATCATACCGCCTGGGATTTTCTCTATCGTACGTTTGATCTGCATTTCCATCACCTGTAGACATAAAAATGGGGCAATTTTTATGGGCGACTGCATCTTGCTTTTGAGATGCGCCCGTCTTGATGAAAAGAAGATAGACATTCAGAGAAACTATAAAAGTGATCCCACTCGCATAATAAAACCTTGTTTCAATTTAAATGGATCAATGTTCCTATGTTGATTTTGATCACAAAAAAGCCCCCACAGGCATCGCTTGCAGGGGCTGTATCACGTCATCAGATCCCGACCCGATCAGCATAACGCTCTCAGGTTTCAGGCATCATTAAACTTATTTTTTTGCGGCAAAACGCGCTGCGGCTTCGTCCCAGTTCACTACGTTCCAGAACTCTTTGATGTAGTCCGGGCGACGGTTCTGGAATTTCAGGTAGTAAGCGTGTTCCCAGACGTCCAGGCCCACAATTGGGAAGCCGGAAGCACCAGAGATAGCTTCACCCATCAGCGGGGAATCCTGGTTAGCGGTGGAAACAACAGCCAGTTTGTCACCTTTCAGAACCAGCCACGCCCAGCCGGAACCGAAACGAGTGGCTGCTGCTTTTTCAAATTCAGCTTTGAAGTTGTCAACGGAACCGAAGTCACGTTCGATAGCCGCTTTCAGGTCGCCCTGCAGCGTGGTACCGGTTTTCAGGCCTTTCCAGAACAGGCTGTGGTTAGCGTGACCGCCAGCGTTGTTACGCAGAACGGTTTTCTTATCCGCAGGCAGCTGATCCAGTTTGGTAATCAGCTCTTCAGCAGACAGGCTCGCGAATTCAGGCAGGCTTTCCAGCGCAGCATTAGCGTTGTTTACGTAAGCCTGGTGGTGTTTGGTATGGTGGATTTCCATCGTCTGCTTATCGAAGTGCGGTTCAAGGGCATCATAAGCGTACGGCAGGGATGGCAGTGTATAACTCATAATCATCTCCAGTATTGTCGGGCGGCCAGTGTTAACGCCGCGTAAGCAGTTGGGTCATTATAGTTAATTAAATGATATTGAAAATGATTATCAATGCCGTACTTTTTACAGGGTCTTAATTATTCATCACCATTACTGAAGATGTGAGCCAAATCACCCAGTTAACGTGATGATTGCCAACAAGAGGACAAAGGCGGCAATCGTCAAAAGGTTAATCATCTGCGTAATTTTTAAACTCGTTGTGTCGGAGGGGTTATGACCGACGATAAAAAATAACGAGGATTCAGTCATGAGTAACGCGATTACGATGGGTATTCTTTGGCATTTGATAGGCGCAGCCAGTGCAGCCTGTTTCTATGCCCCGTTCAAACAAGTTAAACATTGGTCATGGGAAACAATGTGGTCGGTGGGCGGGATCGTCTCCTGGCTTATCCTGCCATGGACCATCAGCGCCATGTTACTTCCCAATTTCTGGGCCTACTTCAGCTCTTTTAGCCTCTCCACGCTGGCACCGGTATTCCTGTTTGGCGCGATGTGGGGGATCGGTAATATCAACTATGGCCTGACCATGCGCTATCTCGGCATGTCGATGGGGATTGGTATTGCGATTGGTATTACCCTGATTGTCGGCACGCTGATGACCCCTATCATCAACGGTAACTTTGATGTGCTGATCAACACCAATGGCGGACGCATGACGCTACTGGGCGTATTGGTCGCGCTGATCGGCGTGGGCATTGTGACCCGCGCAGGGCAGTTGAAAGAACGTAAAATGGGCATCAAAGCAGAAGAGTTCAACCTGAAGAAGGGGCTGGTACTGGCGGTAATGTGCGGCATTTTCTCTGCCGGGATGTCCTTTGCGATGAACGCGGCGAAACCCATGCACGATGCTGCTGCCGCGCTGGGCGTCGATCCGCTGTACGTCGCGCTGCCAAGCTATGTCGTCATCATGGGCGGCGGTGCTTTAGTCAACCTGGGCTTCTGTTTTATTCGTCTGGCAAAAGTGAAAGATCTTTCGATAAAAGCCGACTTCTCGTTAGCCAAACCGCTGATCATCACCAACGTGCTGCTGTCCGCGCTCGGTGGTCTGATGTGGTATCTACAATTCTTCTTCTACGCCTGGGGCCACGCTCGCATTCCGGCGCAGTATGATTATGTCAGCTGGATGCTGCACATGAGCTTCTATGTCCTGTGCGGTGGTATTGTTGGTCTGGTGCTGAAAGAGTGGAAAAACGCGGGCCGCCGCCCGGTCAGCGTACTGAGCCTCGGCTGCGTGGTCATTATTCTCGCGGCAAATATTGTCGGTCTGGGGATGGCCAGTTAATCATTCGGGCTACTGAGATGACGCCACTGGCTCGGCGTCATCCCGGTTTCTCGCGTGAATACCACCGAAAAGTAATTACTGTCTTCAAAGCCACAGCGCATAGAAATTTCACCGATCATCAGTCTGCTGTGCTTGAGCAGATACTGAGCATGGCAAACCCGCACCTGGCGGAGATACTGGTTGATGGTCATTCCGGTCTGGCTGCGAAACTGCTGACGCAAAACTCGCTCACTGCACTGTTCCTGCTCGCAGAATTTATCCAGCGCAAAGGCATGTTCATGACTCCCGGCCAACGCGGTAATCAACTTATCCAACAACGTTTCACTTGATGTCGCTGGCAGCGTATCCGTGGCATAGCGATGCCGTTTGAAATGAGTCACCAGTTGCCCAAACAGCAATTCAGCCATTTCAAAAGCCAGCGGGTCACGCTGATTACTCTCGTGTTCAAGCTGACTAATTATCTGCCGGGCCTGGGACATACCAGCGCTGCCGAGCCGCCAGTGAGGCTGTCGCGGCGAGCCGTTAAATCCTGGGATCGCGCTTTCCCAGCCGACATTCAGCGTCAGCCGTTCCGGGCAGTAAATGATATTTTGCAGGACGAGATCGTTAACTGAGGTGTAGGAGTGTTTGTCTTCGGCACGGATATAAAACAGATCGCCACGGGTTATCCGGTACGGGCGATCGTTGAGAACATGCAGGCCATTGCCGCGCCACACCATCACCAGCTCGCAAAACTCATGAGTATGTTCGGCAAACACATCCTGCGGGTAACGATCGGCCACCGCGACGGCCTGGTGGTCATTCGCAAAAAAGTCTGATTTCAGAAGGACCAGATGATTCACCATCACATCACCTCAACCTGAACGCTTGTCGGATGCGCTACGTTTATCCGGTCTACAGGGCATCCACGTAGGCCGGATAAGGCACAGCCGCCATCCGGCATAAAAGGGTATGATTATCAGCAAACGGACGGAAAAAAACGTTGATAGCTTTCGCGTTACTGGAGGCTGCTTCCAGTAATGACATCGCGCCCCTGTCTGATATCGCGCGGCGACCAGTTAAACTCCCGGCGAAACAGTGTCGAAAAATGGTTACTGTCACCAAACCCGCAGCGATAAGCGATGTCCGTCACGCTGTCATCACTGTGACGTAGCAAATGGCGGGCTTTGATAAGCCGTAGGCGGTTAAGATAGCGCTGTGGCGTCAGCCCGGTCTGTTGTTTAAGCTGGCGATGTAAAGTACGTAAAGAGAGCGAAAACTGCTCGGCTACGGCTTCCCAGCACACTTCGTCGGCAAAGTTGTCCTCCAGCCATGCCAGTAGTTGGTTCAGTCGCGCATCATTATCTGTTGCCGCTTCCATCAGGCTACTTTTACGCAACAGCACCAGCAACTGCATGAACAAGATCTCACGATTTGCCGCCGTTGGGGTATCCATTGCCTCACCAAGATTTTCCATTTGTCCCACCAGATGCCGAACCTGCTGCAGCACGCTCTGATTCACCCGCCAGTGCGATGGATATTGCCCATTCAGCTCCTGGGGTAACAACTGATTCAGCCCGGCCAAAAACTGAAACGCATCCGGGGAACGATACAGAATATTGGTCAGACACAGGTTGTCAGTATGTTCATATAAGTGTCTGTCATGATCGCGGACAAAACACACCGTTCCCCCGCTAATGGTATAAGGCTGTCCATTGAATACATGGATTCCCGTACCATGCTCAACCACTACAATTTCATGAAAATCATGATGATGCTCTGGAAAAGCAGGCTGAGGAAGCCGGGGTTCAATCGCCACGGGCGCTTTACCTGTCGGAAAAAAATCCACGCAATGCAATACGGTCATGATGACATCCACCCCGATCAAATGAACATGGCTGAATAGTAATTAAGGGTTATCACCCTCACCTTAAATTTTTGACGCCAAAGTGCGTAAACACGGTCAATTCTTCAAGAAATAGCGGGAAAGATCGGGAATTGCGAAAGGGCTCACATCAGAAGAAACCATCCCTATTAGTAGAAACTGTGAACGCTATCACGTTCACCTTTGCCATGCTGCCAGCCGCCTATTGTCGTTGTCATTAACAAGAAGGTACGCCATTTCACGGGTTCTTAGACTGAGTGCAATGAAACTCAGAAGGACCTCGCTATGACTCTTCGCCATTGTGTCGCTGTTGATCTCGGTGCATCCAGTGGACGCGTAATGTTGGCGCGTTACGACAGTGAACACCGTACCCTGACACTGCGTGAAATCCACCGCTTTGTTAACTGCCTGCAAAAAACAGACGGTTTTGACACCTGGGACATCGACAGCCTGGAAAACGACATTCGCCTCGGTCTGCAGAAAGTCTGCGATCAAGGCATTCGGATCGACAGCATCGGCATTGATACCTGGGGCGTGGATTATGTCCTGATCGATAAAAACGGTCAGCGTGTCGGATTGCCAGTCTCTTATCGCGATAGCCGCACCAACGGCATTATGTCGCGGGCCATGACGCAGCCAGGTAAAAGTGAAATCTATCGCCGTAGCGGCATTCAGTTTCTGCCCTTTAATACCCTGTATCAGTTCCGCGCGCTGGTCGAACAGCAACCGGAACTGATCCCCCAGGTGGCGCATGCCCTGCTGATCCCCGATTACTTCAGCTATCGCCTGACCGGAGAAATGAACTGGGAATACACCAACGCCACCACCACCCAGTTAGTCAATATCAACACCGACGACTGGGACGAAACCCTACTGGCCTGGAGCGGTGCCGACAAAGCGTGGTTTGGCCGCCCCACGCATCCGGGGAACGTAATTGGTCACTGGATTTGCCCGCAGAAAAATCAAATCCCGGTGGTTGCCGTCGCCAGCCATGACACCGCCAGTGCGGTGATCGCTTCACCGCTGGCCGATAAACACAGCGCATACCTCTCTTCAGGCACCTGGTCACTGATGGGTTTTGAAAGCCGAACCCCATATGCCAACGATGCGGCACTGGCGGCGAATATCACCAACGAAGGCGGCGCGGAAGGACGCTACCGCGTGCTGAAAAACATCATGGGGCTGTGGCTACTCCAGCGCGTGTTAAAAGAGCGGCAGATAACCGACCTGCCTGCGCTTATCGCCCAAACCCAGGCGCTGCCGGCCTGCCAGTTTCTGATTAACCCCAACGACGAGCGCTTTATCAATCCTGACGACATGAGCGCGGAAATTCAGGCAGCCTGCCGCGAATCTGGCCTGCCAGTGCCGATGCAGGATGCCGAACTGGCGCGCTGCATTTTCGACAGTCTGGCGTTGCTGTACGCCGATATCCTGCAGGAACTGGCTGAGCTTCGCGGCGAAGCATTTCACCAACTGCACATCGTCGGTGGTGGGTGCCAGAACGCATTACTCAACCAACTTTGCGCGGATGCCTGCGGTATTCGCGTCATATCCGGGCCTATTGAGGCCTCCACGCTCGGCAATATTGGCGTCCAGTTGATGACGCTGGATGAGCTAAACAACGTCGATGATTTCCGCCAGGTGGTACGCGCTAACTACGACCTGACAACCTTCATCCCCAATCCTGAAAGTGAAATTGCCCGCCACAAAGCGCAGTTTCAACCATTACGACAGACAAAGGAGCTTTGCGCATGACCACTCAACTTGAACAAGCCTGGGAACTGGCAAAACTGCGTTTCGCAGCGGTAGGTATTGATGTCGAGGAAGCATTACGCCAGCTCGATCGTCTGCCGGTCTCCATGCACTGCTGGCAGGGCGACGACGTAGCCGGATTCGAAAACCCGGAAGGTTCGCTCACGGGTGGAATTCAGGCAACCGGTAACTATCCGGGCAAAGCGCGTAACGCCAGCGAACTGCGTGCCGATCTGGAGCAGGCACTCAGTCTGATCCCTGGCCCTAAACGTCTGAATCTGCATGCCATTTATCTGGAATCAGAGACGCCGGTTGCCCGCGACCAAATCAAACCTGAACACTTCAAAAACTGGGTGGAATGGGCAAAAGTGAACCGCTTAGGGCTGGATTTCAACCCATCTTGCTTCTCACACCCGCTGAGTGCCGACGGTTTCACGCTGGCGCACGCCGACGACCATATCCGCCAGTTCTGGATTGACCACTGTAAAGCCAGCCGCCGCGTTTCTGCGTATTTCGGCGAGCAACTGGGTACGCCGTCGGTGATGAACATCTGGATCCCCGATGGCATGAAAGACATCACTGTTGACCGTTTAGCGCCGCGCCAGCGTCTGCTGGAAGCGCTGGATGACGTGATCAGCGAGAAGTTCGACCCGGCGCACCATATTGATGCCGTCGAGAGCAAGCTATTTGGTATCGGCGCTGAAAGCTACACCGTCGGCTCTAACGAGTTCTATATGGGTTATGCCACCAGCCGCCAGACAGCATTGTGCCTGGATGCAGGTCACTTCCATCCGACTGAAGTCATTTCCGACAAGATCTCCGCCGCCATGCTGTACGTGCCGCGCCTGCTGCTGCATGTCAGTCGTCCGGTTCGTTGGGACAGCGACCACGTGGTGCTGCTGGATGATGAAACTCAGGCGATTGCCAGTGAGATCGTGCGCCACAACCTGTTCGACCGCGTACACATTGGCCTCGACTTCTTCGACGCCTCAATCAATCGCATTGCCGCATGGGTTATCGGTACCCGCAACATGAAAAAAGCGCTGTTACGTGCGCTGTTAGAACCAACCGAACAGTTGCGTCAGCTCGAAGCCAGCAGCGACTACACCGCCCGTCTGGCCCTGCTGGAAGAACAAAAATCGCTGCCGTGGCAGGCCGTCTGGGAGATGTACTGCCAGCGTCACGACACCCCAGCCGGTAGCCAGTGGCTGGAAAGTGTGCGCGCTTATGAAAAAGAGATTCTGAGCAAACGTAGCTAAGCGTGACGCCAGGCTTGTAGGCCGGATAAGACGCCCTGCGTCGCCATCCGGCAGTGAATGAAACACGATTGCCGGATGGCGCTGCGCTTATCCGGCCAGCGTAAGACCCGATAACGTTCGGGCAATAAACAGGAACACCGACATGCAAAACATTACCACGTCCTGGTTCGTCCAGGGGATGATCAAAGCGACTTCTGATGCCTGGCTGAAAGGCTGGGATGAACGCAACGGCGGTAACCTGACGTTACGTCTTGATGAAGCAGATATTGCGCCATTTAGCGCCGATTTCCACGAAAAACCGCGCTATATTGCGCTGAGTCAGCCTATGCCGATGCTGGCGAACACATCATTTATCGTCACGGGTTCCGGCAAGTTCTTCCGTAATGTTCAGCTCGACCCGGCCGCCAATTTAGGCGTGGTGAAAATTGACAGCGACGGCGCGGGTTATCACATCCTGTGGGGTCTGACCCATGAAGCCGTACCGACTTCAGAACTGCCGGCCCATTTCCTCTCTCACTGTGAACGCATTAAAGCCACCAACGGCAAAGACCGCGTCATCATGCACTGCCACGCCACCAATCTGATCGCACTGACCTACGTACTGGAAAACAACACGGCACTGATTACCCGTAAGCTGTGGGAAGGCAGCACCGAATGTCTGGTCGTGTTCCCGGATGGCGTCGGCATTCTACCGTGGATGGTACCGGGTACCGATGAGATCGGTCAGGCTACCGCGCAGGAAATGCAGCAACACTCGCTGGTACTGTGGCCGTTCCACGGCGTATTCGGCAGTGGGCCAACGCTTGACGAAGCGTTCGGCTTGATCGACACCGCAGAAAAATCCGCTGAGGTGTTAGTCAAAATTTATTCGATGGGCGGTATGAAGCAAACCATCACACGTGAAGAGCTGATCGCACTCGGCAAACGTTTTGGCGTGACCCCGCTGACCAGTGCAATAGAGCTGTACTGATACCTCCCCACTCAACGCCGGATGCGGCTTCGCCTTATCCGGCCTACAGGATTTTATTGTTAAGGAGAATAGTGATGAGCTTTATGTTGGCATTACCAAAAATCAGTCTGCATGGCGCAGGGGCAATCCGCGATATGGTGAGCCTTGTGGCGAACAAACAATGGGGCAAAGCGCTGATCGTCACCGATGGCCAACTGGTGAAGCTGGGTTTGCTGGATAGCCTGTTTGCCGCGCTGGATGAACATCAGATGTCTTACCACCTGTTTGATGAGGTGTTCCCGAACCCGACAGAGGAGCTGGTGCAGCAGGGTTTTGCAGCATATCAGGCCGCAGAATGTGACTACATTATCGCATTCGGCGGTGGCAGCCCGATCGATACCGCTAAGGCAGTGAAGATCCTGACCGCTAACCCGGGTCCCTCCACGGCGTACTCCGGGGTGGGAAAAGTGAAAAATGCGGGCGTACCGCTGGTTGCCATTAACACCACCGCAGGTACGGCGGCGGAAATGACCAGCAATGCAGTCATTATTGATTCCGCGCGTAAGGTCAAAGAGGTCATTATCGACCCGAACATCATTCCGGATATCGCCGTGGATGATGCCAGCGTGATGCTGGAGATACCGGCGTCCGTGACTGCCGCGACCGGTATGGATGCCCTGACCCACGCTATTGAAGCCTATGTCTCCGTCGGCGCACATCCATTGACCGATGCCAACGCGTTAGAAGCGATTCGCCTGATTAATCTGTGGTTGCCAAAAGCTGTCGACGATGGGCATAACCTTGATGCCCGTGAGCAGATGGCGTTTGGCCAGTATCTCGCGGGCATGGCGTTCAACAGTGCCGGTCTTGGCCTGGTGCATGCGCTGGCGCACCAGCCGGGCGCGACACACAACCTGCCGCACGGCGTTTGCAATGCCATCCTGCTGCCAATAATCGAGAATTTTAATCGCCCCAACGCCGTGGCACGCTTTGCCCGCGTGGCGCAGGCAATGGGTGTCGATACCCGCGACATGACCGATGAGGCAGCAAGTATGGAAGCCATCAACGCGATCCGCGCATTGAGCAAACGCGTAGGTATTCCTGTCGGCTTTAGTTCGCTTGGGGTAACCAAAGAAGATATCGAAGGTTGGCTGGACAAAGCATTGGCCGATCCGTGTGCGCCTTGTAACCCACGCACAGCCAGCCGCGATGAAGTCCGCGAGCTGTATCTGGAGGCGTTATGATCCGCAAAGCCTTTGTGATGCAGGTGAATGCCGATGCACACATTGAGTATCAACGTCGTCATAACCCCATCTGGCCCGAGCTGGAAGCAGTGCTGAAAGCCCACGGCGCACATCACTACGCGATTTATCTCGATGAGACGCGCAACCTGCTGTTTGCCACAGTCGAGATCGAGTCCGAAGCGCGCTGGAATGCCGTCGCCGAGACTGAGGTTTGCCAGCGCTGGTGGAAGTATATGCGTGACGTAATGCCCACCAATGCAGACAACAGCCCGGTCAGCTCAGCGCTAAAAGACGTATTTTATCTGCCGTAAGTTAAATGCCCGGTAGCGCAAGCTTACCGGGCCTACAGTTTTATTTTTTGTAGGTCGGATAAGCGATAGCGCCATCCGACAATTCAATTTTGCTCAGTCTTATAGGCCGGATAAGGCGCTAACGCGCCGCATCCGGCACAACGCAACATAACAGTTAGTTCTGCTCAGAAACCAGAATCGCCTGGGTATCCGGCTCCAGTGCTTTAAAGATATGGGCTTGATCGGCGGGATAACAGATATAGTCTCCCTCACCCAACTCTTCCGGTGCCTCAGTCAACCCGACCAGCGCCTTCCCCTGCGTCACAATAATATGCTCCACCGATCCCGGTGGATGTGGCTGTGAAATGCGGTCTGCACCGGGTTGCGTCAGCAGCAGGTAGATATCCCGTCGAGCGCCTGGAGGGCAAGCTGCCAATAAAATCGCCTGATAATGGGCCTGTTCCGCCACCACTTTTGTCCCTTCACCGCGGCGAATCACCTGCGTTTTTTGCTCCTGCGGTTCCAGTAATCGGGCAAAGGGGATATCCAGCGCCACACACAGTGACCACAGCGTTTCCAGGCTAGGATTTCCATTACCGGCTTCCAACTGGGAAAGCGTAGATTTTGCAATCCCCGCACGACGTGCAATCTCTGCCAACGACAAACCGGTACGCTGACGTTCGCGCACCAGACTTTTGGCAATCATACTGATGGGTTGGGTCATATTCGACTCTGTGTTTTTTATATCGAACGAATCGTTCGACTTGTAAAGCGATTCTGTTCCGTTCATTATAATGGAAATTCGTTCGATATGGCTAAAACAGTATGAAACATTATTTCTCCAGCCTCAAAGGCGACACGATAAAAGCAATTTTTTTAGTGTGCCTGGCCGTCGGTGTGGTGGGCATGTCCTACGGCTCGCTGGCAATGGCTTACGGCTTCCCGATTTGGGTGCCCTTTGTACTCTCGATTACCGTGCTGGCCGGGGCTTCTGAATTTATGTTCATCGGTATTATCGCCAGCGGCGGAAATCCGTTGGCGGCAGCGGCGGCCGGGTTACTGGTGAATGCCCGACATGTGCCGTTTGGCGTGACGGTACGCGATCTGGTCGGTACTCGCGCCGCCAGCTTTCTCGGCTGCCATATCATGAACGATGAAAGCGTGGTGTTCGGCCTGTCGCAGAAGACACCGGAACAACGTAAAGCTGCCTACTGGTTATGCGGTCTGGGCGTCGCCATTTTCTGGCCAATTGGCACACTGATCGGTGCCGGTGTCGGTAAGCTGCTCCCGGCACCTGAAACCATTGGGCTGGATGCCGTTTTCCCTGCCATTCTGCTGGCCTTAGTGGTTCCGGCCTTTAAAAACCGCACCACGCTCATCCGTGCCTGTAGCGGGGCCGCATTGTCACTCGCGTCCGTACCTTTCGCACCGGTAGGCTTGCCGGTACTGCTCTCACTGTTTGGCTTACTGGCGAGGAAAAAATAATGGGTAATATGACGCTGTTTATCGTCGGAATTGCCGTGCTGTCTTTGGGTACATATTTAATGCGCTTAGGGGGAGCAAAACTGGGAGGGCGTTTAGCCTTTTCTGAACGTTCACAGGCGTTGCTTTCTGATGCTGCAACGGTATTACTGTTCTCCGTCGCGCTGGCAACCACCTTTTATGAAGGCGAACACTTTGCCGGCATGGCGCGCGTACTCGGTGTGGGTTTCGCGGTCTTTCTCGCCTGGCGCAAAACGCCATTGATTGTGGTGATTATCGCTGCAGCAGTGGTAACCGCACTGCTGAGAATGGCGGGTATAAACTAAAAAAGCGCCCCTGGGGCGCTCTTTCTACCGTACTGAGATAACTTATTTCAGCAGTTCAGCGGTCATATGCACACGGTTACCGGTGTAAGCCTGAGTGATTTTATAATCGCTGGCACCCGCACGTTCAGCCTGAGCGGCAATTTTAGCTTCAGCGCTTTCCAGTGTGGAGCCGGTCGCTGTAACAGTCTGGGCAGCGAAAGAACCGAAAGAAGTAGCGAGAGCGATAACTGCGACAAAAGTTTTGATGCTTTTCATGATATAAACCCTTTCACTTAGTTGTTTGAGTAAGGCACTGTGCCTTGATGTGATAAATAGTAGCCTTCATATCACACAACTAAAAGCGGAAGGATTTGCCAGTCTTATTCAAATTATTTGAGAGATAAGATGTCACATAATCGGGAATCACAGTGGCTTGCAGGCAGCCGAAGAAAAACGCAACCGGCGGGAAGTTGGTTACTGCGTCAGGGTGAACCGCAAAGTAAAATTCATCTTTTACATCATGGCGTTGCACGTGCGGTGTATCACGCAGACAGCGGCGTTGAAAGGGTTAAAGAGTTCTACTTTGCCGGGGAGTACTGCTTTCTGTACCTGAACTGGCTAACCAACACGCCTGCTGATTACAGTCTGCAAATGATCGCCGCTGGTGAAACCACTGAAATCCCCTTGGCGTTGCTGGATGCGCCGGAAAATCAGGATATTAAGACCCAGCTACTGGTCCAGCAGTTGATCTACAAAGAGAAAAAAGAACAAATGCTGCTGCTCAATACCCCAGAACAGCGCTACCAGTATGTACAAACACACTTCCCGGACTGGGAGTCGCAACTCACTCAGCGCGATCTCGCCAACTATATCGGCATTACCCCCGTTAGCCTGTCTCGTATTCGCCAGCGTCTTAACAAAGGTTAACGCCTTACGCTGATGCGTCGATTATTGTCCCGTCACTCTTTCATAGATGGCGACCACAATGAACGCATTTCTTCTCTCTCAGATGCTGGCTGGCATCAGCTTCTTACTGGATATTTCCGCTTTTCATTTTCAGCGCCGGGCTATCACTTTATCTCTGCTCACCAGCTCCACTTCCCTGTTGGCTATCCATTTCTATCTTTTGGATCAACACGCTGCGGCTGGGTTAATGATCATTGCCGCATGCCGCTACGCGACGGCCATCGTCACGTTTCACCGCTGGGCGATGTGGGGATTTATGCTGGGATCGCTGCTGTGTAGCGTTTATCTTTGGCAAAATCTGTCGAGTATTTTGCCGCTGATGGGAAGCCTGCTGATGACCTTTGCGTCGTTTCAAAAACACAGCGGAAAACTACGGAGTTACACATTGTGCGGTAGCCTGTGTTGGCTACTGAACAATGTGATTGTCGGCTCGCCAGTTGCCGTAATCATGGAGCTGGCATTTTCAGGCAGCATTCTGGCCGCCTGGTGGCGTCACAGCGCGATCAGACGTTGCGGATGCGTGTAGACCGTCGCCCTGCCCGGTTTGCAAAAACCCACCAGCGTCAGGTTACAACGTTCGGCAACTTCCACGGCAAGCGTCGTGGCGGCTGAAACAGCAAACAGGATCTCCACGCCACACATCGCCGACTTTTGCACCATCTCGTAGCTGGCGCGGCTGGAAACTAGCACCGCGCCCTGTTGCCAGCTTTCCCCTTCCACTGCGCGTCGTCCCAGCAGTTTATCCAGCGCAACGTGGCGACCCACGTCTTCATGGCCCCCCGTCAAATGGCCTGATGGCTGTACCCAGGCCGCAGCGTGCGTACAGCCTGTGAGCTGTCCCACGGGCTGATAATCGTGCAAATGCCGTAATGCGGTATCGAGGTTCGCCAGGTTAAATGTCTGGGTAAACGGCAGAGGCTGGACCGGTTTGCCAATGTCATTGAGCTGCTCCACGCCACAAACGCCGCAACCGGTACGTCCGGCCAGCGCGCGACGACGCTCCTTCAGCCCCATAAAACGACGGCTGGACAGTTCAACCTGGACTTCCAATCCATTGCAGGAAGGCACCACATCCATGCCAAAAATATCCTGCGGGGATTCAATAATGCCTTCAGACAGCGAAAAACCCATCGCAAAGTGCTCAAGATCTTTCGGTGATGCCATCATCACCACGTGCGAAATTCCGTTGTAAACCAACGCAACGGGCACTTCTTCAGCGACTTCATCTGGCTGAGGATGTTGCAAATCCTCACGCTTCCAGAGGGTCAACTGACGCGATCCTGCACAATTCATCACATTTTTGACTTCTTCTTGATGGATTTTATTCACTTTCTTTTAACCATATTGGAACACACATACCAACATTGTGGTATTCTTTACAAACCCCTCCTGGACGGAGGGAAATTCACCCAATTCTGGACCTTTGCGGTCCCGTCCGCAAAGAAAAATAACAACCACTTCCCTCGCGTTCGCGTTAAAGAAAAGCGAAGGGAATGTGACAATGTCGAAACAAGGAGCGAACCATGCAGGTCAGCAGAAGGCAGTTCTTTAAGATCTGCGCTGGCGGTATGGCAGGCACCACGGCAGCGGCACTGGGCTTTGCGCCCGGCGTAGCGCTCGCGGAAACACGGCAATATAAATTGCTGCGCACCCGCGAAACCCGTAACACCTGCACTTACTGTTCCGTTGGCTGTGGACTGTTGATGTACAGCCTCGGTGACGGCGCAAAAAATGCCAAAGCATCCATCTTCCATATCGAAGGGGACCCGGATCACCCGGTCAACCGTGGCGCGCTCTGCCCTAAAGGGGCCGGTCTGGTGGATTTCATCCACTCCGAAAGCCGCCTGAAATTCCCGGAATACCGCGCACCAGGCTCTGATAAGTGGCAACAAATTAGCTGGGATGAGGCATTTGACCGCATCGCGAAGCTAATGAAAGAAGACCGCGACGCTAACTACGTTGCGCAGAACGCTGAAGGCGTGACCGTTAACCGCTGGCTTTCCACCGGGATGTTGTGTGCTTCCGCGTCCAGTAACGAAACCGGCTATTTAACACAAAAATTCTCCCGCGCGCTGGGTATGCTCGCGGTCGACAACCAGGCACGCGTCTGACACGGACCAACGGTAGCAAGTCTTGCTCCAACATTTGGTCGCGGTGCGATGACCAACCACTGGGTCGACATTAAAAACGCCAACCTCGTTGTGGTGATGGGCGGTAACGCCGCTGAAGCTCACCCGGTCGGGTTCCGCTGGGCGATGGAGGCCAAAATTCACAACGGCGCGAAGCTGATTGTGATCGATCCTCGCTTTACGCGAACCGCAGCGGTGGCTGATTTCTATGCTCCTATTCGCTCTGGTACTGACATTGCCTTCCTGTCAGGCGTCTTGCTGTACCTGCTAAATAACGAAAAATTCAACCGCGAATATACCGAAGCCTACACCAACGCCAGCCTGATCGTGCGTGAGGATTATGGCTTCGAAGATGGCCTGTTCACGGGCTATGACGCGGATAAACGCAAGTATGACAAAACCAGCTGGAACTACGAGCTGGATGAAAAAGGCTTCGCCAAACGCGATGTTACGCTGCAACACCCGCGCTGCGTGTGGAATCTGCTGAAACAGCACGTTTCCCGCTACACGCCGGACGTGGTGGAAAACATCTGCGGTACACCGAAGGCTGATTTCCTGAAAGTCTGTGAGTACATCGCAGAAACCAGCGTAAAAGATAAAACCGCGTCGTTCCTGTACGCATTGGGCTGGACGCAGCACTCCGTTGGTGCGCAGAACATCCGCACCATGGCGATGATCCAGTTACTGCTTGGCAATATGGGGATGGCTGGCGGCGGTGTTAACGCCCTGCGCGGTCACTCGAATATCCAGGGTCTGACTGACTTAGGCCTGCTGTCACAAAGCCTGCCAGGCTACATGACGCTGCCAAGCGAGAAACAAACCGACCTGCAAACCTACCTTGCCGCCAACACGCCAAAACCGTTGCTGGAAGGCCAGGTGAACTACTGGGGCAACTACCCGAAATTCTTCGTTTCGATGATGAAAGCCTTCTTTGGCGATAAGGCGACAGCGGAAAACAGCTGGGGCTTTGACTGGCTGCCGAAGTGGGATAAAGGGTACGACGTGCTGCAGTACTTCGAGATGATGAACCAGGGCAAAGTAAATGGTTATATCTGCCAGGGCTTTAACCCGGTCGCGTCATTCCCGAACAAAAACAAGGTTGTGGCTTCACTGTCTAAACTGAAGTTCCTGGTGACCATCGATCCGCTCAATACCGAGACGTCCACCTTCTGGCAGAACCACGGTGAGTCGAACGATGTTGATCCGTCGAAAATCCAGACTGAAGTGTTCCGCCTGCCATCCACCTGCTTTGCCGAAGAGAACGGTTCTATCGTGAACTCCGGTCGCTGGTTGCAGTGGCACTGGAAAGGCGCGGATGCCCCAGGGATTGCCGTTACCGATGGTGAAATCCTCGCCGGTATCTTCCTGCGTCTGCGTAAGATGTACGCCGAACAAGGTGGTGCGAACCCGGAACAGGTGCTGAGCATGACCTGGAACTACTCCACCCCGCACGAACCGGCTTCAGAAGAAGTGGCAATGGAGAGCAACGGTAAGGCGCTGGCCGATATTACCGATCCGGCAACTGGCGCGGTTATCGTGAAGAAAGGCCAACAGCTGAGCTCGTTCGCCCAACTGCGTGACGATGGTACCACCTCCAGCGGTTGCTGGATTTTCGCCGGCAGTTGGACGCCGGAAGGCAACCAGATGGCCCGTCGCGATAACGCCGACCCGTCAGGTCTTGGCAATACGCTGGGCTGGGCATGGGCATGGCCGCTCAACCGACGCATTCTGTATAACCGCGCCTCCGCTGACCCACAGGGGAATCCGTGGGATCCAAAACGTCAGATCCTGAAATGGGACGGGGCGAAATGGAGCGGAATGGATATTCCGGACTACAGCGCCGCCGCGCCGGGCAGCAACGTTGGGCCATTCATCATGCAGCCTGAAGGGATGGGACGTCTGTTTGCTATCGATAAGATGGCGGAAGGTCCGTTCCCGGAACACTACGAGCCGTTTGAAACGCCGCTGGGAACTAACCCGCTGCACCCGAACGTTATCTCTAACCCTGCCGCCCGTATCTTTAAAGGCGACGAAGAAGCACTGGGTAAAGCAGATAAGTTCCCGTACGTCGGAACAACCTATCGTCTGACCGAACACTTTCACTACTGGACCAAACATGCGTTGCTTAACGCCATCGCACAGCCGGAACAGTTTGTGGAAATTGGCGAGAAACTGGCAAATAAGCTGGGCATCTCCCACGGCGATACCGTCAAAGTCTCCTCTAACCGCGGCTACATTAAAGCCAAAGCAGTGGTGACCAAACGTATTCGCACGTTGAAGGCAAACGGTAAGGATATCGACACTATCGGTATTCCTATTCACTGGGGCTACGAAGGCGTAGCTAAAAAAGGCTTTATCGCCAACACGTTAACGCCATTCGTCGGTGATGCGAACACGCAAACACCGGAATTTAAGTCCTTCCTCGTGAACGTGGAAAAGGTGTAACGGAGACGACCTATGGCTTATCAATCGCAAGACATCATTCGTCGTTCCGCCACTAACGGTTTCACTCCCGCGCCTCAGGCGCGGGACCATCAGGAAGAGGTGGCGAAGCTTATCGACGTCACCACCTGTATCGGCTGTAAAGCGTGTCAGGTGGCGTGTTCGGAGTGGAACGACATCCGTGATGAGGTGGGTAACAACGTTGGGGTGTACGACAACCCGGCTGATTTGACCGCCAAATCCTGGACGGTGATGCGCTTCTCGGAAGTGGAACAAGACGACAAACTCGAATGGCTTATCCGTAAGGATGGCTGTATGCACTGTGCCGATCCGGGCTGTCTGAAAGCATGCCCGGCTGAAGGGGCAATCATTCAGTATGCCAACGGTATCGTCGACTTCCAGTCCGAGCAGTGTATCGGCTGCGGCTATTGTATTGCAGGCTGCCCGTTCGACGTACCGCGCCTCAACCCGGAAGACAACCGCGTCTATAAATGTACGCTGTGTGTTGACCGCGTGGTGGTGGGCCAGGAACCGGCCTGTGTAAAAACTTGCCCAACCGGTGCCATTCATTTCGGCACCAAAGAGTCGATGAAAACGCTGGCGGGCGAGCGTGTCGCGGAGCTGAAAACACGTGGTTACGAAAATGCGGGTCTGTACGATCCGGCAGGCGTTGGCGGTACGCACGTGATGTATGTGCTGCACCATGCTGACAAGCCGAACCTGTATCACGGCTTGCCAGAGAACCCGGAAATCAGCGCCACCGTCAAATTCTGGAAAGGCATCTGGAAACCCCTCGCAGCGGTCGGCTTTGCAGCGACATTTGCGGCCAGTATCTTCCACTACGTCGGTGTAGGCCCAAACCGTGCGGAAGAGGAAGAAGACAATCTGCATGAAAAAGACGACGAGGTGCGCAAATGAAACGACGTGACACCATCGTGCGCTACACGGCGCCGGAACGCATCAACCACTGGGTAACCGCCTTCTGCTTCATTCTGGCGGCGGTGAGCGGGATGGGTTTTCTCTTCCCGTCGTTTAACTGGCTGATGCACATCATGGGCACTCCGCAACTGGCGCGAATTGTGCACCCGTTTGTCGGCGTGATTATGTTTGCCTCGTTTATCATCATGTTTTTCCGATACTGGCACCACAATCTAATCAATCGGGATGATATCTTTTGGGCGAAGAATATTCGTAAGATTGTCGTCAACGAGGAAGTAGGTGACACGGGACGTTATAACTTCGGCCAGAAATGCGTATTCTGGGCGGCGATTATCTTCCTGGTCCTGTTGCTGGTGAGCGGAGTGATCATCTGGCGTCCGTATTTTGCGCCTGCTTTCTCAATCCCGGTGATCCGATTCGCGTTAATGCTGCATTCATTTGCCGCAGTAGCGTTAATTGTGGTTATCATGGTGCACATTTACGCCGCCCTTTGGGTGAAAGGCACCATTACCGCGATGGTGGAAGGATGGGTTACCAGTTCATGGGCGAAGAAACATCACCCACGCTGGTACCGTGAAGTCCGAAAGACAACGGAAAAGAAAACTGAATGAGTATTCGCATAATCCCGCAAGATGAGCTGGGTTCGAGCGAGAAACGCACGGCGGATATGATTCCGCCGTTGTTATTCCCCAGACTCAAAAATTTGTATAACCGCCGCGCCGAACGTCTGCGCGAGCTGGCCGAGAACAACCCGCTGGGTGATTATCTGCGCTTTGCCGCGCTGATCGCCCACGCGCAGGAAGTAGTGCTGTATGACCATCCGCTGCAGATAGATCTGACCGCTCGCATCAAAGAAGCGAACGATCAGGGTAAACCACCGCTGGATATCCACGTCCTGCCGCGCGATAAACACTGGCAAAAACTGCTGCAGTCGTTAATTGCAGAGCTGAAGCCAGAAATGAGCGGCCCTGCACTGGCGGTGATCGAAAATCTGGAAAAAGCCTCAGAGCAGGAACTTGAGCTGATGGCCAGCGCGCTGTTTGCCTCTGATTTTGCCTCTGTCAGCAGCGACAAAGCACCGTTCATCTGGGCGGCCTTGTCGCTCTACTGGGCGCAGATGGCAAGTCTGATCCCTGGCAAAGCACGTGCGGAGTACGGTGAACAACGCCAGTACTGCCCGGTATGTGGTTCAATGCCTGTTTCCAGCATGGTGCAAATTGGCACTACTCAGGGGCTGCGCTATCTGCACTGCAACCTGTGTGAAACCGAGTGGCACGTCGTGCGCGTGAAATGCAGCAACTGCGAACAGAGCCGTGATTTGAACTACTGGTCACTGGATAACGAGCAAGCGGCAATTAAAGCAGAAAGCTGCGGCGACTGTGGTACTTACCTGAAGATTCTCTATCAGGAAAAAGACCCGAAAGTAGAAGCTGTTGCTGACGATCTTGCTTCACTGATGCTGGACGCGCACATGGAACAAGAGGGCTTTGCCCGCAGCTCCATCAACCCGTTCCTGTTCCCAGGTGAAGGGGAGTAAGTACTCCGCACCACCGGGCGGCGTAAGTCGCCCGGGTTATAACGTATATGGCGTGACCACGCCTGATATGCCTGCAAAATCCTTGGTATTACGCGTAACCAGTGTAAGACGATGAATCTGCGCAGTGGCCAAAATAATGGCATCCGGCAATTTCATCCCATGCTCCTGCCTGATACTCACGCTTCGTTCAGCAATATCCTGTGAAACGCCGATCACGTTAAAAGCGCCTAGCGCAACGCGAGTACGGGCTTCCTGATGGTATTTTTTTGCGCCCACCATCACCTCCATCCATGTAATGAGGCTGATTGCGTTCTGTGGCGACCATGTTTCTATCGCTAGTTTTGCTTCATTTCTCCCGCTAAACAGGTCGATGAGGATGTTGGTATCAAAAAGCGCTAATCCTTTGACCATTACCATTCCTCACGAAGTTTACGCTGGTATTCAACACCATCTTCCTCACAGCCTTGCCACAGCCCAAGAGCACGTGAAATAGCTGTTTCAGCCTGATCCTGCCTTTCAAGATATTGTTCAACGGCCTCCCGTAAGAGTTCTGCTCGCGGCAGGTTGCGCTGAACCTTGAGGTCATCAAGGCGTTTAATCACCTCATCTGATAAATCGAGTAAAATTCTGCCCATATCCATTCCAGCCATCATACTCACATATACCTCCAGTATATCATCGGCGATTAATTTCCACACAACATACACTTGAGAAAAGCGGGAAAATAGCCTTCACACTAACGATTTTTACTTTTGCGAGCCACTTTCCAGAATCATACACCCCCCTACTTTTCCGATTTTCATCCGTGGTAATCCAGGTTATAAAGCTGTATATCCATACAGATAAGAGAAATAATAAATGGCACTGGAAAGCGGGATTGCACAGCGGGTTGAGGCGTTTATTGCGGCGGGGCGTCCTTCTGCACGCGAGCAGAATATTGATGACCGGAGGGCTGGCTACATCGCCAGTACGGTACTGGCCGGGGAAACTGAATCCCGCGTGCAAGTTGAAGATATTGAACTCGAAACCATGACGTTTCGCGTTGTTTCGCCACGGGGCGCCATGGGAAACCTACCCTGCGTGATTTATTATCACGGCGGCTGCTTTGTCAGCGGTGGATTCGCTACACATGATAACCAGCTAAGGCAACTCGCCTGGTACAGCGGCTGTCGGGTCATTGCGGTACAATATCGCCTCGCACCAGAGCATACTTTCCCAGCAGCACACGACGATGCCGAAAAAGGCGCTAACATCATTTGGAAGTATGCAGAGAAACTGGGTGTCGATCGCACGCGCATCACGCTCGCTGGCGACAGTGCTGGCGGACATCTGGCGTTCGTTTGCGCCTTGCGCCTGAAAGCCGCACAGCAATGGCAACCTGCACAACTCGTGCTGATTTATCCCATGCTCGACGCAACCGCCGGATTTGAGAGCTACACCCGCAATGGACAGGATTACATCATCACACGTGACACACTGCTGTCTGGTTACGAGATGTATATGCCACAGACTGACCTATACCATCCGGAAGTCAGCCCGCTGTGGCGCGACGATTTCAACGGGTTACCGCCGACCCACATCATTACCGCTGAATTTGACCCACTGTGCGATGAAGGAGAAGCCCTGTATCACAGGCTTCAGAAGCAAGCCGTGGACTGCACCTGCCAGCGCTATCTCGGCGTCATCCACGGATTTTTTCAGTTAGGAGGCGTAAGCCAGACGGCACGAAACGCAATGCGCGACGTGGCCTGGCGAGTTGCAACACGCGAGTAAAACGCGAATCGGGTAGCGTGAAGAGTAGGGATTTCCTCCTACTCTTCTTCATTCCCACCTTCGACGTAAGGACCAAACGGCTTCGCAGGCAATACGATATACGTGCCTTCAAACACCACGCCCGCCGTATCGTCACCAAAAAGCTCCACCTGCATCTGCACACGTGCCTTGCGGCCTCTTGCCAAACGGTCAAGATCGCCACTCAATGAGCCCAGATCGGCGATAGCAGTAGGCTTCCCGGTGATCGGCTTGCTGTAGCGGATATGTGCATCGGCGAGGATAATCGTTCCTCCCAGATGACGCTCACGCAACATCAGCCAGATAAGCCCCCAACCGGTAAGCGTTGCCAGCGAGAACAGGCTTCCGGCAAACAGGGTGTGGTGCGGATTCTGGTTCCCTGTCTCGGGCATCGTGGTAATAAATTTCTGCCCGGTATATTGCTGAATACGCACGCCCATTTTCTCGCTTAACGGAATATGTTCGTACCAGGCCTGCTGTAGTTGCCCACACCAGTCACCACGATGAAGAATATCGTCCAGCGTCGCAATGGGCTTAATCATCAGGAAGTGGCGGACCGGTGTGGTTTGCGGCGTGGTGATTTCCCCCTGACTTACAAACCCCAGCTTGGCGAAAAATTCCACCGCATCCTCACGAGCGCTACAGGTGACGCGCTTCACCCCTTCCTGGCGTGCCACGGATTCAAGGGTCATCGCCATCAGTGTTCCGAGCCCCTTTTCTTGCACCGAGGGGTCAACAGCCATAAAGCGTATGGAGGCTTCGTTATCCGCATTGATATACAGACGCCCTACCGCGACCAAATTACCTTCTTCGTCCACCACCATCTGATGGTGTGCCATTGCGTCCCAGGCATCCCGTTCGGAGCCTTTTGGCTGGTGCAGGGGTTTACGCAGCATTTCCCAGCGAAACTGGTAGTAACGCTCCAATTCTTCTTCTGTTTGCGGTACTCGAAGGTGATACATAGTTGTATTCTCTCTTGTTACCCGCGACCACGCCGGAAGCTGGTTCATACTTGTAACCAGAACGTCACGGGGCCATCATTAACCAGCGAAACCTGCATATCAGCAGCGAACCGCCCGGTTTGCGTGTTCATCTCCTGTTGGCGGCAGCGCTCTACAAAATATGTGTAAAGCGCCTCTGCCCGATCGGGTGCTGCGCCTTTTGAAAAACCGGGGCGCATGCCGCGTTCGGTATCGGCCGCCAGTGTAAACTGTGAAACCACCAGCACGCTGCCACCTGACTGCTGCACATTCAGGTTCATTTTGCCTTCGGCATCGCTAAAGATTCGATAGCCGAGTACGCGTTCGCACAGGCGGTTCGCTTTCTGTTCGTCATCATCCCTTTCGACACCTAACAGGACCAAAAGTCCTGGGCCAATTTCACCCGTCACCTCACCCTCCACGGTGACGCTGGCACGGGTTACGCGCTGAATTAATGCAATCATGGTTGCTCTGCTTCTTCTTGTTCTGCGGCTTGTTTAAGTTTGCGGTATTCCCCGAGAGTGACAGTTATTTCCGCGCCTAGCAAGACGATACACCACGTCCAGTAAACCCAGACGAATAAAATAGGGATCACCGCCAGGACACCGTAAATGAGCTGATAAGACGGGAACATCGTGATATAGAGCGCAAATCCTTTCTTTCCGGCTTCGAACAGCACAGCAGCAACAAAGGCACCGATTACCGCATCGCGATTGGGGACTCGCGTGGTGGGTACAATGCTGTAAAGCAGCCAGAACGACAGCCAGGAAAGTACCAACGGGAAAATACGCAGTACGTTATCAATCACCGTGTTGAGATCGCTGGCCCAGCGCAACGACAGCAAATAAGAACTGATTGCCAGGCTGGCTCCCGCCAGCAGCGGTCCCAGCGTTAATATCATCCAGTAAACGGCAAAAGAGTACACTTTGGGCCGCGTGCGCTTACTGCGCCAGATGGTATTCAACGCGCTATCGATGGCATACATCAGCAATAAGGCGGTTACAATCAGCCCGCATGCCCCAACAGCAGTCATTTTGTTCGAGTTTGCGACAAACTGTTCGATATACCGCTGGATGACATCGCCAGTCGCCGGAATAAAGTTAGCGAAAATGAAATGACGGAGTTGAATGCTAACATCGGAAAACATCGGAAATGCAGCGAAAAGAGCAAAAACAACGGCGATAAGCGGCACTAATGAGAGCAATGAAACGTAGGCAAGATTTCCTGCCAGCGTTGTCATATGGTCCTCATCAATGCGCTGCCATAGTAGCTTCAGCCAGGCCCATACAGGACGCGTATGATGCCTGGCTTTTTGATGCAAAAATTTTAGCATAACAACTTCGCGAAATAGTCAGGGATGGTCGTTTTATCGACGACCTGGATACTGGTGATCCCTAACTGGTTAGCCCCTTCAATATTATCGGCGTTGTCATCAAAAAAGACCGCATCGTGCGCAGAAAAACCTTCTGACTGCAGAACGTGCTGGTAAATCCGTGCTTCCGGTTTACGCATGCCCAGTTCCTGAGAAAGATAAATGTGATCGGCTGCCTGGCGGATTTCGGGATACTCATCCGGCCAAAACGTTGTGTGCAGGCGGTTAGTATTCGATAACACAACGACACGATGCCCTTGCTCGCGCAGCTTATGCATGATGTCGATAACTTCGGGGCGTAATGCGACAAAAACGGCCTGCCAACCGTGGGAGAATTGCTCATAACTCAAAGGCAACGCCATGTCATGACACAGCGCCTCGGCGAAGGCCTCATCAGTTATTTCGCCTCGCTCATGCTGGCGAAAAGCCTCCCCCATCGTGAAACTTTGCTTTAGTGAAGCCAACGGTACACGGCTCAAATCGCTCCATGTGCCTAACACGCGATTGAAGTCGATATCGACAATCACATTACCCAAATCAAAGATATAGAGCATGTCCTTCTCCTTTCTCGCCGTGGATGAATAACTGTAGCGGGAAAGGAGAAGTTTGACTATGCGTGCGTGATGACTTCGAACGAATCAGAGCATCAAAGAGCGAGATCACATGGCCAGCGCGTCATCCTGAGAAGGACTCACTTGCACAATTTCAACCTGCTGTGACTGCAGGAGATTGTGCAACGCTGGGCCAGGATACTCATCGGTGAACAGCGCAGTTACCTGCGACACATTACCAATCTCTACCGCTGCAGAGGCCGTGTATTTCGTATGATCCGCTGCCAGCAGAATGTGCCGGGAATGAGACATCATCGTTTTTACTACACTGGCCTCGTTAACATCAAATTCCAGCAGCGCGCCATCGCTTTCAATCGCGCCCACACTGGTCACCAGATAATCGGCGCGAAAGTCAGCGACAAACGCTGTAGCAGAAGGACCGATAATACCGCTGTTATGCGGGCGCAGCGTCCCTCCGGGAACCATTACTTCAAAACGCGGGTTGTTATACAGAATATGCGCCACGCGCAGGCTGTTGGTGATGATGCGCAAATGGTTATGATTTAACAGCGCCCGCGCAACCTGCTCAACGGTAGTACCAATGGTAATGAACACCGTTGAGCCGTCGGGAATGTAATCCGCTACCGCTTCCGCGATGGCTTTTTTCTCTTCCGTCCAGGAGACTTCACGCTGTTCGAACGCCGTATTGACCACGCTGGAGGCTCTGCCTGCTCCGCCGTGATGACGCGTAATTAATCCCTGTTCGCTTAACTTACGAATATCACGACGCACGGTCTGGGTGGAAACATCCAGCAGACTGGCAAGTTCGTCAATATTCATATAACCGCGCTCGCTAATCAGCATCAGCAGTTGATCGTGTCGCGGGTTACCGGTCAGTTCGGTAAGACTCATGAAATTTCCTCGAAAAACCATTGCCCTGGCATTTTATACAAAAAGTGACAGAAAAGATCGGGTTTGATCACAGTCAGGGATCCCCGCACGTCCACCCGGACGCGTACACTTCAGTGCCGCGACGCCACTGGCGAACCTGACGGCCTCTTCCTGTGCGGTCCCACAGGCCAGACTAAATGCCAGCGCACCATGAAAAACATCACCGGCACCGGTGGTATCGACCACATCGACTGAAAATCCTGGCTGATGCTGCACTGCATTATCTTTTATCCAGTCACACCCCTCACTGCCACGCGTCACATAAACATGACCATTTGTGAGCATTTGTGCTTTTTTCAGTCCAGAATCAGTCTCCGTTGTCCCTGTCAGTCGCGCCAGCCCCGGTTCAGAGAACGCAGCATGATCGCTCAATGCCACCAGTTCACTGATGTTCTGCGGCGTAACGTCGCCATCCAGCACGGTCATCACCCCTGACTGACGCGCCAGCGTGAAGGCCTGTTTTGCCCCTTCGTGCCAGCGCACGTCCGCCAACACCACATCCCACTGAGAAAAATCGATCTCCTTCAGCCAATCAGCATCCGGCAGTAAATCCGGGCTGGGATAGTTAACGATAATTCGCTCTCCCTTCGCGTCGACCATAATCGCCGACTGTGAAGAGTTCGCCCCTGCATAGCGCCGGGTGTAACGCGTGTTTACCCCCAGGGATTCCAGCTCTGCCAGCAGGCTGTTTCCGGTGTCGTCATCGCCCACACGGCCAATAAAGTCCACCTGTGCGCCCAGCTTCGCCGCAGCCACAGCCGCAGTCGCAGCAGGCCCACCGCCCACTTCGGTATACCGCTTCGCCACATATTTACCTCCTTCAGTCGGTAAACCTTCTACGTAATAGATGCGATCCATCACGGTAATACCCACACAAGCAATACGAATCATGGTCATTCCTTAGGCGTTTCAAGATGGGATCATTTTAATTTCACAAAATGTTTAAAAAGTGACGGCTGTCAATTTTTTGACCATAAATTACAAATACGATCAAAAACAGACAGAAACAGACGATTTTAAATGACAGAAAATGACATCCACGTCTCAGGAGAACGTTATGGCAGTTATAGCATTTATCGGATTAGGTCAGATGGGTTCCCCCATGGCGAGCAACTTGCTAAAGCAGGGTCATCAACTCAGCGTCTTTGACGTTAACCCGGATGCTGTTCAGTGCCTGGTGGAAAAAGGAGCACAGCCTGCCAGCAGCCCGGCTCAGGCAGCAAACGGCGCGGAGTTTGTCATCACGATGCTGCCAAACGGCGATCTGGTGCGCTGCGTCTTGTTGGGTGAACAAGGCGTTTGCGAGAGCCTGTCGCCACAAGCGCTGGTCATTGATATGTCCACTATCCATCCGCTGCAGACCGACAAACTGATTAGCGACATGGAGGCCAGAGGTTTCGGCATGATGGATTGCCCTGTCGGGCGCACCTCCGATCATGCGATCGCAGGCACGCTACTGCTGCTGGCTGGCGGAACGGCTGAGCAGGTAGAACGCGCCACACCGGTTCTGATGGCGATGGGTAATGAATTAATCAATGCCGGCGGCCCCGGTATGGGTATCCGCGTCAAACTCATCAACAACTACATGAGCATTGCGCTAAATGCGCTCTCCGCCGAAGCCGCCGTGTTGTGCGAAGCACTCGGCCTCTCCTTCGATGTGGCCCTGAAAGTGATGAGCGGGACGCCTGCCGGAAAAGGTCACTTCACCACCTCCTGGCCGAACAAAGTGCTGAAAGGCGATCTTTCCCCGGCCTTCATGATCGACTTAGCCCACAAGGATCTTGGCATCGCCCTGGATGTGGCGAATCAACTGCACGTGCCGATGCCGCTTGGTGCGGCCTCCCGCGAAGTCTATAACCAGGCTCGCGCCGCTGGCCGTGGTCGGGAAGACTGGACGGCCATTCTTGAACAGGTTCGCGCATCCGCCGGGCTAAATAAACACACAGATAAGTAAGGACTGAACAATGACGAAGTACACCCTGAAAGACATCACCCGAGCTTCCGGCGGTTTTGCCATGCTGGCAGTCGATCAGCGCGAAGCCATGCGCTTAATGTTTGCCGCTGCGGGTGCGAAATCCCCGGTGAGCGACAGCGTGCTGACTGATTTCAAAGTAAATGCAGCGAAGATCCTTTCTCCCTATGCCTCTGCGATCCTGGTCGATCAGCAGTTCTGCTACCGCCAGGTTGTGGAACAACATGCCATCGCGAAAAGCTGCGGCATGATTGTGGCCGCGGATGAGTTCATTCCGGGTAATGGTATTCCGGTCGATAGCGTGGTGATTGATAAAAAAATCGACCCGCAGGCCGTGAAACAGGACGGCGCGAAGGCGCTGAAGCTGCTGGTACTGTGGCGCAGCGACGAAGATGCCCAACAGCGTCTTGATATGGTGAAAGAATTCAATGAGCTATGCCACGTCAACGGCCTGCTGAGCATTATCGAACCGGTTGTGCGTCCACCGCGCCGTGGCGATAAGTTCGATCGTGAACAGGCCATTATCGAGGCCGCAAAAGAGCTGGGTGACAGCGGCGCCGATCTCTACAAGGTCGAAATGCCGCTGTACGGCAAAGGTACCCAACAAGAACTGCTTAGCGCCTCCCAGCGCCTGAATGAAAACATCAACATGCCGTGGGTCATTCTCTCCTCTGGTGTGGATGAAAAACTGTTCCCGCGCGCGGTCAGCGTGGCCATGACGGCAGGTGCATCCGGCTTTCTCGCCGGACGTGCGGTCTGGTCATCCGTGGTTGGCCTGCCGGATACCGAACTGATGCTGCGTGATGTTTCCGCACCTAAATTGCAACGTTTAGGTGACATTGTCGATGAAATGATGGCCCGTCGCCGCTAATACGAGGATCAAAGAATGAAATGGTTTAACACATTGAGCCACAACCGCTGGCTGGAGCAGGAAACCGACCGCATCTTTAACTTTGGTAAAAACGCGGCGGTACCCACCGGGTTTGGCTGGCTGGGCAATAATGGTCAGGTCAGAGCGGAGATGGGGACGCATTTATGGATCACCGCTCGTATGCTGCACGTTTATTCCGTGGCCGCATCAATGGGCCGCCCCGGCGCATATCAGCTCGTCGATCACGGAATTAAGGCGCTGAATGGCGCATTGCGTGACACGCGCTACGGCGGTTGGTACGCCTGCGTGAATGATGAAGGGGTCATGGATGCCTCCAAGCAGGGATATCAGCATTTCTTCGTGTTGCTCGGTGCGGCAAGCGCTGTAACAACCGGTCATCCGCAGGCGCGAGTGTTGCTTGATGATGCCATCGAAGTGATTGAGAAGTACTTCTGGAGTGAAGAGGAGCAGATGTGCCTTGAGTCCTGGGATGAAGCCTTCAGCCAGACGGAAGATTATCGTGGCGGCAATGCCAACATGCACGCAGTCGAAGCCTTCCTGATTGTCTATGACGTTACCCACGACCGTAAGTGGCTCGATCGCGCACTGCGTATCGCTTCAGTGATTATTCACGATGTTGCCCGCAGCGGTGAGTATCGCGTCAACGAGCACTTCGATTCGCAGTGGAACCCGATCCGCGATTACAACAAAGATAACCCTGCGCACCGCTTCCGCGCCTACGGTGGCACGCCAGGTCACTGGATCGAGTGGGGCCGTCTGATGCTACATCTGCACGCCGCACTGGAAGCGCGCTTCGAAACCCCTCCCGCCTGGCTGCTGGAAGATGCCAAAGGCTTGTTCCACGCCACCATTCGTGATGCCTGGGCACCGGATGGTGCGGATGGGTTTGTCTACTCGGTGGACTGGGACGGTAAACCCATCGTTCGCGAAAGAGTGCGCTGGCCGATAGTCGAAGCGATGGGTACCGCCTACGCCCTGTATACCCTCACTGGTGATAGCCAGTACGAAGCCTGGTACCAGAAGTGGTGGGATTACTGCATCACCTACCTGATGGACTACGAGACGGGTTCATGGTGGCAGGAGTTGGACACCGACAACAAGGTGACCACCAAAGTCTGGGACGGCAAGCAGGATATTTACCACCTGTTGCACTGCCTGGTGATCCCACGTCTACCGCTGGCACCGGGGTTGGCTCCTGCCGTTGCCGCCGGCCTGCTGGATATCAACGCTAAATAAGCCAGGAGATAAGCAGCCATGCATAGCGGTGGAAAAACCCTTCATCTTCAGGCCGGGCACTACCAGGCAAAAATTGTCACGGTTGGCGCGGGGTTGGCGGAACTGACACATCGTGGGCGTCACGTCGTTATTCCGCATAAACCTGAAGAGATGCCGTTGGCACATATGGGGAAAGTACTCATTCCCTGGCCAAATCGCGTGGCAGACGGCTGCTATCAACATAACGGCAAGATCTTTCAGCTTGCCGTTAACGACCTTGTTTCGCATACCGCCATTCATGGATTGCTGGCCTGGCGAGACTGGCAGATTGACCAACAGTCGGCATCGGAAGTGGTGCTGACTATTTTTCTGCCGCCCTCGTATGGCTATCCCTTTGCGCTGATTTCAGAGGTGATTTACCGGCTGGACGCCACCAGCGGGCTGCATGTCTTTATTCATACACAAAATGTGGGTGACGAAACGGCACCGTATGGCGCGGGCGCACACCCCTATTTGACCTGCAACCTGCACAGTATTGATGACTGTGAATTAGTACTGCCGTCGTGTGAAGCCACACAGGGAGAGTGGGATTTCACAACACCGCAGGTCATCGCGAAAACCTCGCTTGATCATACGTTCAAGGTCTTACCGTCCGGGAATGAGTGGGAAGTCAGAATGACCAACCCGGCACAAAACATGTCCACATACCTGCGTAGCCACCAGCCCTGGCTGCAGGTTTATACCGGTGAAAAATTAGCACGCCGTGGCCTGGCAGTTGAGCCGATGACCTGCCCGCCCGACGCCTTTAATTCCGGGGTTAGCCTGATTCATCTCGCGCCCGGAGAAGCACACCGAATGCATTTTGTAATCGGCTGTGAATAACAGACTACCGAATTACCCTACATTTACGGAGACTATAATGAATTCGTTACTACAGCGGTCAGCCGCCTTAGAACTCAAAGCATTACAGGACGGATTTACCTTAACGTATCAACAGCGTCTGATTTTACGCCATAGTGCCGAAAACCCCTGCCTGTGGATCGGCACAGGGGTTGCCGATATTGATATGTTCCGCGGTAACTTCAGTATTAAAGACAAGCTCAATGAGAAAATTGCCCTAACTGACGCCACGGTCAGCGAATCCCCGAACGGCTGGCGGGTAGATTTCAGCCGCGGTAATACCATCACTGCCACACTACACATTTCCACCGATGAACAGGGTCGACTGAAGCTGGATCTGCATAACGACGATCTCAGCCATAACCGCATTTGGTTACGTCTGGCCGCCAGGGCGGACGACCACATCTACGGCTGCGGTGAACAGTTCTCTTACTTCGACTTACGCGGTAAACCGTTCCCGCTGTGGACCAGCGAACAGGGCGTGGGCCGTAACAAAAACAGCTATGTCACCTGGCAGGCGGATTGCAAAGAGAACGCCGGTGGCGACTATTACTGGACCTTCTTCCCGCAACCGACCTTTGTCAGCACGCAGAAGTACTACTGCCACGTTGATAACAGCTGCTACATGAATTTCGACTTCAGCGCGCCGGAGTATCACGAGCTGGCGCTGTGGGAAGACAAAACCACCCTGCGCGTTGAGTGCGCCGAGACTTACATTTCTCTGCTGGAGAAACTAACCGCATTGTTAGGTCGCCAGCCAGAACTGCCGGACTGGATTTACGATGGAGTGACACTCGGTATCCAGGGCGGTACTGAGGTTTGCCAGAACAAACTGGATACCATGCGTAATGCGGGCGTGAAGGTAAACGGCATCTGGGCGCAGGACTGGTCCGGGATCCGCATGACTTCCTTTGGCAAGCGCGTGATGTGGAACTGGAAGTGGAACAGCGACAACTATCCGCAACTGGATAGCCGTATTAAGCAGTGGAAAGAAGAAGGCGTGCAGTTCCTCTCTTATATCAACCCCTATGTTGCCAGCGATAAAGACCTGTGCGCGGAAGCCGCAGCACGTGGGTATCTGGCGAAAGATGCCTCCGGCGATGACTATCTGGTTGAGTTCGGCGAGTTTTATGGCGGCGTGGTCGACCTGACCAACCCCGAAGCCTACGACTGGTTCAAAGAGGTCATCAAAAAGAACATGATCGCGCTGGGCTGCGGCGGCTGGATGGCGGACTTCGGTGAATATCTGCCGACCGACACGTACCTGCATAACGGTGTCAGCGCCGAGATCATGCACAACGCCTGGCCCGCGCTGTGGGCGAAATGTAACTACGACGCACTGCAGGAAACCGGCAAACTTGGTGAAATCCTGTTCTTTATGCGCGCGGGTTACACCGGTAGTCAGAAGTATTCCACCATGATGTGGGCTGGCGATCAGAACGTTGACTGGAGCCTCGACGATGGTCTCGCCTCAGTTGTTCCTGCTGCATTGTCGCTGGCCATGACCGGCCACGGCCTGCACCACAGCGATATTGGCGGTTACACCACCCTGTTTGACATGAAACGCAGCAAAGAGCTGTTGCTGCGCTGGTGTGATTTTAGCGCCTTCACGCCGATGATGCGCACCCACGAAGGTAACCGCCCCGGCGATAACTGGCAGTTTGATGGTGATGCTGAAACCATTGCCCACTTTGCCCGTATGACCACCGTGTTCACCACCCTGAAACCGTACCTCAAACAGGCCGTCGCACAAAACAGCGCCACCGGGCTACCGGTTATGCGCCCATTGTTCCTGCACTACGAAAACGATACGCAAACCTACACCCTGAAATATCAGTACCTGCTGGGACAGGATCTGCTGGTCGCACCGGTTCATGAGCAGGGTAAGCACGACTGGACGCTGTATCTACCAGAGGATAACTGGGTCAACGTCTGGACAGGGGAAACTTATCAGGGCGGTGACATCACCGTGGAAGCGCCAATCGGCAAGCCTCCGGTGTTTTACCGCGCGAAGAGTGAGTGGGCGTCACTGTTTGCCACGTTACGCAACATCTAATACGGCTCGCCCGTGGGGAAACTCACGGGCAAATGGAGAATAACAATGAGTCAAAATACAGCCAATCCGGCAACCCTACGCTTGCCGTTTAAAGAAAAACTTGCCTATGGGATGGGTGATTTGGGCTCCAATATCCTGCTGGACATTGGTACGCTCTATTTACTCAAGTTTTATACTGATGTCCTTGGCTTGCCGGGGACTTACGGCGGTATCATTTTCCTTATCGCCAAGTTTTTTACCGCGTTTACCGATATGGGCACTGGGATTATGCTCGATTCGCGACGCAAAATTGGTCCGAAGGGTAAATTCCGCCCATTCGTGCTCTACGCTGCCTTCCCCGTCACCTTGCTGGCGATTGCTAACTTTGTCGGCACACCGTTTGAAATAACCGGCAAAACGGTGATGGCAACGGTGCTGTTTATGCTGTACGGACTGTTCTTCAGCATGATGAACTGCTCTTACGGCGCGATGGTTCCTGCCATTACTAAAAACCCGGATGAGCGCGCTTCGCTGGCCGCCTGGCGGCAAGGTGGCGCAACCCTGGGTTTGTTACTGTGTACCGTCGGCTTTGTTCCAGTGATGAATCTGATCGAAGGTAACTCGCAGTTGGGTTATATCTTCGCCGCCACATTATTTTCCCTGTTCGGCCTGCTGTTTATGTGGCTGTGCTATGCCGGTGTGAAAGAACGCTATGTAGAAGTGAAATCCGTGGATGCGGCAGCGCAAAAACCGGGATTACTGCAATCCTTCCGCGCTATCGCCGGTAACCGACCGCTGTTTATTCTGTGCGTTGCCAACCTTTGTACACTTGGTGCTTTCAACGTCAAGCTGGCAATTCAGGTGTATTACACCCAATACGTACTGAACGACCCAATTCTGCTTTCCTGGATGGGCTTTTTCAGCATGGGCTGTATCTTCATCGGCGTCTTTTTAATGCCGGGAATGGTCAGACGCTTTGGTAAGAAGAAGGTCTATATCGGCGGCCTGCTGATTTGGGTAGCGGGCGATCTGCTTAATTACTTCTTTGGCGGCGGCTCCGTCAGTTTTGTTGCCTTCTCCTGCCTGGCGTTCTTCGGCTCAGCATTCGTTAACAGCCTGAACTGGGCGCTTGTTTCCGACACAGTGGAATATGGCGAATGGCGTACCGGCGTACGTTCAGAAGGGACGGTGTACACCGGATTTACCTTCTTCCGTAAAGTGTCGCAGGCGCTGGCGGGATTCTTTCCTGGTTGGATGCTGACGCAAATTGGTTACGTCCCAAACGTGGTGCAATCGGCCAATACAGTCGAAGGCTTGCGTCAGCTGATCTTTATTTATCCCTGCGCATTAGCAGTGATCACCATTGTGGCCATGGGCTGTTTCTACAACCTTAACGAGAAGATGTATGTCCGTATCGTTGAAGAGATAGAAGCGCGTAAACAACCTGTTTGATAATAATAATGAATAGCGCCTTACGGGGCGCTATTAAGGAGCGATTATGTCTGACCATGATCCGCTAACGCTAAAACTGAGCCTGCGTGAAAAATTCGCCTACGGAGTGGGTGACTTCGGCTCAAATTTGATGCTGTGTATCGGCACGCTGTATCTGCTTAAATTTTATACCGATGAACTAGGGATGCCGGCCTGGTACGGCGGAGTAATCTTTCTGGTGGCGAAATTCTTCACTGCCTTCACCGATATGCTGACCGGTGTATTGTTGGACTCTCGACGCAATATTGGTGCCAAGGGGAAATTCAGACCCTTTATTTTGTATGCGTCGTTTCCCGTCGCATTGGTTGCCAGCGCGCAGTTTTTAGCCACAGACTTTACCTTGACGGTGAAAACAGGTCTGGCGACGGTGTTGTTTATGCTGTTCGGTTTGTTCTATAGCCTGATGAACTGCTCCTACGGCGCAATGGTTCCTGCGATCACCAAGAATCCGCATGAGCGCGCTCAGCTCGCGGCCTGGCGCCAGGGCGGCGCAACTGTTGGGCTATTACTGTGTACCGTTGGCTTTATGCCCATTCAGGCGTTATTTATCCATTCGCCTTCGCTTGGCTACCTGATTGCCGCGCTGCTCTTCTCTGTGTGTGGGCTGTTCAGCATGTGGTGGTGCTTTAGCGGTGTGAAGGAGCGCTATATCGAAATCGTGCCGGATCACCATAAACCCAGCATGCTCAAATCGTTCTGTGCAATTTTCCGTAACCCCCCCCTGTTGGTGCTATGCCTTGCCAACCTGTGTACGTTGGCAGCATTCAATATCAAGCTGGCGATTCAGGTTTATTACACCCAGTACGTGCTCAATGATATCCACCTGCTCTCCTGGATGGGGTTTTTCAGCATGGGGTGCATTCTGGTTGGCGTACTGCTGGTGCCCGCAGCCGTGAAACGTTTCGGTAAAAAGCAGGTTTATCTTGGTGGCCTGGCGCTATGGGCTCTCGGTGACATCCTGAATTTTCTCTGGGGCAGCACATCACTTCTCTTTGTCACTTTCTCGTGCATGGCCTTCTTTGGGACGGCATTCGTAAACAGCCTGAACTGGGCGCTGGTCCCGGATACGGTGGATTATGGGGAGTGGAAAACGGGGATACGTGCTGAAGGTTCCGTCTATACGGGTTATACCTTTTCACGCAAAATTTCTGCGGCGCTGGCCGGTTTCCTGCCAGGTATTATGCTGACGCAAATCGGTTATATCCCCAATATCGTCCAGAGTGATGCAACCTTGCTGGGTTTGCGCCAGCTTATTTTTCTCTGGCCCTGTGGGTTGGCAATTATTGCGGCCATCACGATGGGATTTTTTTATAAACTTAGCGAAGCCCGTTTTGCTTTTATCATTGAGGAAATCAGCCAACGGAAGAAAAATAACATTCAACCAGAACGCATTAGCCATAAAAAGAAAGCCTCTGCTGTAAACATATAAAAATAATTGCCGCTTATTCCATCTTAATGGATGGCGGCCTCCCTGCGCTTAAAAAATGGATTTATTATGAAAAAATTAAATACAATAATTCTCTTATCCTCTGTGGCATCCACCTCTGTTTTCGCCGGCGCTTATGTAGAGAACCGTGAAGCTTACAATCTGGCCTCCGATCAGATGGAGGTCATGCTGCGCGTCGGCTATAACTCCGATATGGGTGCGGGTATCATGCTCACCAACACCTACACCATGCAACGCAAAGATGAGTTAAAACATGGTTATAACGAAATAGAGGGCTGGTATCCGTTATTTAAACCGACAGATAAATTAACCATCCAGCCCGGCGGACTGATAAACGATAAGAGTATTGGTTCGGGTGGTGCCGTTTACCTGGATGTTAACTATAAATTCACCCCGTGGTTTAATCTGACAGTACGTAACCGATATAATCATAATAACTACAGTTCCACTGATTTAAACGGAGATCAGGATAACAATGACACCTATGAGATAGGTAACTACTGGAACTTCACTATTACCGATAAATTTTCCTACACTTTTGAGCCGCACTATTTTATTCGAGTGAATGACTTCAATAGTAGTAACGGTAAAGATCATCACTGGGAAATTACGAATACCTTCAAGTATCGTATCAATGAACACTGGTTACCCTACCTGGAACTACGCTGGTTAGATCGCAATGTGGAACCTTATCACCGCGAACAAAATCAAATTCGTGTCGGGGCTAAGTATTTCTTCTAATCCTTCCGAAATAAAAAAAGCCGCTGATAATCAGCGGCTTTTTTGTGCTTACCTGAAAAAGAGCGTTAATTACTCTTCTTTCGCGCCACGCATTGCACGGCGACGATCGTTTTCAGTCAGGTGACGTTTACGAATACGGATAGAAGTTGGTGTTACTTCTACCAGTTCGTCGTCATCGATGAATTCCAGAGCCTGCTCCAGAGTCATCTTAACCGGCGGAACCAGAACCGTTGCTTCGTCAGTACCGGACGCACGCATGTTGGTCAGTTTCTTACCGGTCAGGCAGTTTACAGTCAGGTCGTTAGAACGACTGTGAATACCGATGATCTGGCCTTCGTAAACTTCAGCACCGTGACCCAGGAACAGCTTACCGCGGTCCTGCAGGCTGAACAGTGCGAACGCAACTGCTTTACCCTGGCCGTTGGAGATCAGTACGCCGTTCTGACGCTGACCCACATCACCCGCACGAACGTCGTCGTAGTGGCTGAAAGTGGAGTACAGCAGACCGGTACCGGAAGTCATGGTCATGAATTCTGAACGGAAGCCGATCAGACCACGGCTTGGGATCACGTAGTCAAGACGTACGCGGCCTTTGCCATCTGGATTCATGTTTTTCAGGTCGCCTTTACGCTCACCCAGAGCCTGCATCACAGACCCCTGATGCTGTTCTTCGACGTCCAGCGTTACGTTCTCGAACGGCTCTTGTTTACGGCCATCGATTTCGCGGAAGATTACTTTCGGACGGGAAACCGCCATTTCGAAACCTTCACGACGCATGTTTTCGATCAGAACTGACAGGTGCAGCTCACCACGACCGGATACACGGAACGCATCCGCATCTTCGGTTTCTTCAACGCGCAGCGCAACGTTGTGCACCAGCTCTTTGTTCAGGCGGTCAAGGATCTGACGAGAGGTAACATATTTACCTTCTTTACCACAGAACGGAGAGGTGTTTACGCAGAAGAACATGGTTACGGTCGGTTCATCAACGGACAGAGCCGGCAGCGCTTCGACGTTCTGCGGGTCGCAGATGGTGTCGGAGATGTTCAGTTCGCCCAGACCAGTGATCGCGATGATATCGCCTGCTTCGGCAATATCACTCTCGATACGTTCCAGACCCAGATGGGTCAGAACTTTACCGACTTTACCGTTACGGGTTTTGCCTTCGCTATCAATGATAGTGATCTGCTGGTTCGGTTTAACTTTACCGCGTTTGATGCGGCCGATACCGATTACGCCAACGTAGTTGTTGTAGTCCAGCTGGGAGATTTGCATCTGCAGCGGGCCATCAAGGTCTACGTTCGGAGCCGGTACGCGATCAACGATGGTCTGATACAGCGGAGTCATGTCTTCAGCCATGTCTTCGTGATCCAGACCAGCGATACCGTTCAGCGCGGAAGCGTAAACGATCGGGAAGTCCAGCTGCTCGTCGGTAGCGTCGAGGTTAACGAACAGGTCAAATACCTGGTCAACAACCCAGTCAGGACGCGCACCAGGACGGTCAACTTTGTTGATAACAACAATTGGCTTCAGGCCATGGGCAAAGGCTTTTTTGGTCACGAAGCGCGTCTGCGGCATCGGACCGTCCATTGCATCCACCACCAGCAGCACGGAGTCGACCATGGACATTACACGTTCAACTTCACCACCGAAGTCGGCGTGCCCTGGGGTATCAACGATGTTGATACGGTAGTCATTCCATTTGATAGCGGTGTTTTTAGCGAGGATGGTAATCCCACGCTCTTTCTCCAAATCGTTGGAGTCCATCACGCGCTCTTGGGTTTCAGCACGTGCATCGAACGTACCGGATTGTTGGAGCAGCTTGTCTACCAGGGTCGTTTTACCATGGTCTACGTGCGCGATGATGGCGATGTTACGCAAATTTTCGATCACAACTTTGCCTCAGGCATTTTAGAAATAGCGCGTTATTGTACACGGATTAATCGCAGTACAAAACAGGATCACAAACATCCTCCGCAAACAAGTATTGCAGAGTTTCTTTGTGATCACATTCACGGAGCGTTAAAAGGGGTAATCTGAGGTGCTTTGCACCAATATGGTGCTTAATGTTCACATTGAAGCACTATAATGGTGCAACACAACCTTCATGGTGCAGCCCCTTTGCACGATGGTGCGCATGATAACGCCTTTTAGGGGCAATTTAAAAGTTGGCACAGATTTCGCTTTATATTTTTTACGGCGACACGGCCAATTTTTGCAGAATTGAAGACTTCGTTACCACGACGACAATGACCAATCCGGGAGAGTAAGTATGTCCGCTGAACACGTTTTGACGATGCTGAACGAACACGAAGTGAAGTTTGTTGATTTGCGCTTCACAGATACTAAAGGTAAAGAACAGCACGTCACTATTCCTGCTCACCAGGTAAATGCCGAATTCTTTGAAGAAGGCAAAATGTTTGACGGCTCCTCAATCGGTGGCTGGAAAGGCATTAACGAATCAGACATGGTTCTGATGCCAGATGCTTCTACTGCACTCATCGACCCGTTCTTTGAAGAGTCTACCCTGATCATCCGTTGCGATATCCTGGAACCAGGTACGCTGCAGGGTTACGACCGCGACCCGCGCTCCATTGCGAAACGCGCTGAAGAATACCTGCGCGCTACCGGCATCGCAGACACCGTTCTGTTCGGGCCAGAGCCAGAGTTCTTCCTGTTTGACGACATCCGTTTCGGCGCGTCTATTTCCGGTTCCCACGTGGCTATCGATGATATCGAAGGCGCATGGAACTCCTCCACCAAATACGAAGGTGGCAACAAAGGTCACCGTCCTGGCGTCAAAGGCGGTTACTTCCCGGTTCCTCCGGTAGATTCTTCTCAGGACATCCGTTCTACCATGTGTCTGATCATGGAAGAGATGGGTCTGGTTGTTGAAGCGCACCACCACGAAGTCGCGACCGCTGGTCAGAACGAAATCGCAACCCGCTTTAACACCATGACTAAAAAAGCGGACGAAATTCAGATCTACAAATATGTCGTTCACAACGTTGCGCACCGTTTCGGTAAAACTGCGACCTTTATGCCAAAACCTATGTTTGGCGATAACGGTTCCGGCATGCACTGCCACATGTCCCTGTCCAAGAACGGCGTAAACCTGTTCTCTGGTGACAAATATGCAGGTCTGTCTGAGCAGGCGCTGTACTACATCGGCGGCGTTATCAAGCACGCTAAAGCGATCAACGCCCTGGCGAACCCGACCACCAACTCTTACAAGCGTCTGGTCCCGGGTTACGAAGCACCGGTCATGCTGGCTTACTCTGCCCGTAACCGTTCTGCATCCATTCGTATTCCGGTAGTTGCTTCTCCGAAAGCGCGTCGTATCGAAGTGCGCTTCCCGGACCCGGCAGCTAACCCGTACCTGTGCTTCGCTGCACTGCTGATGGCTGGCCTGGACGGTATTAAGAACAAGATCCACCCAGGCGAAGCCATGGACAAAAACCTGTACGACCTGCCGCCGGAAGAAGCGAAAGAGATCCCACAGGTTGCAGGCTCTCTGGAAGAAGCACTGAAAGAACTGGATCTGGACCGCGAGTTCCTGACCGCAGGCGGCGTGTTCACCAATGAAGCGATCGATGCGTACATTGCGCTGCGTCGCGAAGAAGATGACCGCGTGCGCATGACTCCGCACCCGGTAGAGTTTGAGCTGTACTATAGCGTTTAATCTTATATTAAAAATCCGACGAATTTCACGTTGCGGCAAGGCGGCAACTGAGCAAGTCCCCAGGAGCATAGGTAGCTATGTGACTGGGGTGAGCGAAGGTAGCCAACGCAGCAGCGGCGCGAAAGACGTCAGGAGTTTTTGAGTTGCCGTGGAACTTTTAGCCTGCTCAGGCAGGCTTGAGATCGATGGCGAATGATAGGACGCCTGATGGCGCAAACTTATCAGGCCTGGAGGGTAGCATTACCTTGTAGGCCGGATAAGGCAAAGCCGCCATCCGGCATCTATGTTTGCCAGTCATCTGTAGCCCATCCCAGGATGGGCTTTTTTCTCCACTAACAACCTGCTTTTTCGCGCTTTTTTGATGTAAAAAGCTATAATGCACTAAATTGGTGCAACACTTTTCAGGAGACTGCTGAATGGCAACCGGCACGCTGCCCGATGCTGGGCAGATCCTCAATTCGTTAATCAACAGCATTTTACTCGTCGACGATGAGCTGGCGGTGCATTACGCCAACCCGGCGGCGCAACAGCTGCTCGCGCAAAGTTCCCGCAAACTGTTTGGCACACCGCTTCCCGATCTGTTGAGTTATTTCTCCTTAAACATCGGACTGATGCGAGAGAGCCTGCAAGCGGGTCAGGGCTTCACGGATAACGAAGTGACGCTGGTGATAGACAGCCACTCACATATCCTCTCTGTGACCGCGCAGAGGCTGCCTGATGGCCTTATCCTGCTGGAGATGGCGCCAATGGATAACCAGCGTCGTCTGAGCCAGGAACAACTCCAGCATGCCCAGCAAATCGCCGCGCGCGATCTGGTGCGTGGTCTGGCACACGAAATTAAAAATCCGTTGGGCGGCCTGCGCGGAGCGGCTCAGCTTCTTAGCAAGGCGCTTCCGGACCCAGCGCTGACGGAATATACCAAAGTCATTATTGAGCAGGCTGACCGCCTGCGTAATCTGGTTGATCGCCTGTTGGGGCCGCAACAGCCAGGTATGCATATCACGGAAAGCATTCATAAAGTGGCAGAGCGCGTGGTGGCGCTGGTGTCGATGGAGCTTCCCGAAAACGTCACGCTGATTCGTGATTACGACCCTAGCCTGCCAGAACTGCTGCACGATCCGGATCAGATAGAACAAGTTCTGCTGAATATCGTGCGTAATGCGCTACAGGCGCTGGGACCGGAAGGCGGAGAAATTATTCTGCGCACCCGCACCGCGTTTCAGCTCACGCTGCACGGTATGCGTTACCGTCTGGCGGCACGTATTGATGTTGAGGACAACGGTCCGGGCATTCCCTCGCATTTGCAGGATACGCTGTTCTACCCAATGGTCAGCGGCCGCGAAGGCGGTACCGGACTTGGATTATCCATCGCCCGTAATTTGATCGATCAACATTCCGGCAAAATTGAATTTACCAGTTGGCCGGGTCATACCGAATTCTCGGTTTACCTGCCTATCAGGAAATAAAGGTGACGTTTATGCAACGAGGAATAGTCTGGGTCGTTGATGACGATAGTTCCATCCGTTGGGTGCTTGAACGTGCGCTCGCAGGGGCAGGACTAAGCTGCACCACATTTGAAAGTGGTAAAGAGGTGCTGGATGCGCTGGCCAGCAAAACACCGGATGTGCTGTTGTCGGATATCCGCATGCCGGGTATGGATGGTCTGACGCTGTTAAAACAGATTAAGCAGCGTCACCCGATGCTTCCGGTCATCATAATGACTGCCCATTCCGATCTGGATGCCGCCGTCAGCGCTTACCAGCAAGGGGCGTTCGACTATCTGCCCAAACCTTTTGATATTGACGAAGCGGTAGCACTGGTCGAGCGCGCCATCAGCCATTATCAGGAACAGCAGCAGCCGCGTAATATTCAGATCAACGGCCCGACCACCGATATCATCGGCGAAGCGCCCGCGATGCAGGATGTATTCCGCATCATTGGCCGCCTCTCCCGCTCGTCAATCAGCGTGCTGATAAATGGAGAGTCCGGGACGGGTAAAGAGTTGGTCGCCCACGCCCTGCACCGCCACAGCCCGCGCGTCAAAGCACCGTTTATCGCACTTAACATGGCAGCCATTCCGAAAGATTTGATTGAGTCTGAGCTATTTGGCCACGAAAAAGGGGCGTTTACCGGGGCGAATACCATTCGTCAGGGGCGTTTCGAACAGGCTGATGGCGGCACCCTCTTCCTTGATGAAATTGGCGATATGCCGCTGGACGTGCAGACACGCTTGTTGCGCGTATTAGCCGATGGACAGTTTTACCGCGTTGGCGGATACGCGCCCGTAAAGGTAGATGTTCGGATTATCGCGGCCACCCACCAGAACCTGGAATTGCGCGTGCAGGAAGGCAAATTCCGTGAGGATTTATTCCACCGTCTGAACGTAATTCGCGTCCATTTGCCCCCGCTGCGTGAGCGTCGGGAAGATATCCCCCGTCTGGCACGTCATTTCCTGCAGGAAGCCGCCCGCGAGTTGGGTGTGGAAGCCAAGCAACTCCACCCTGAAACCGAAGCGGCACTTACACGTCTGGCCTGGCCAGGTAACGTTCGTCAGCTTGAAAACACCTGTCGCTGGCTGACCGTAATGGCTGCCGGGCAGGAAATGCTGATTCAGGACTTACCGGCCGAACTGTTTGAAGCCAGCGTGCCCGATGCGCCTTCGCATATGCAGCCAGACAGCTGGGCAACCCTGTTGGCACAGTGGGCAGACCGGGCATTGCGTTCCGGTCATCAAAACTTGCTGTCAGAGGCTCAACCGGAGATGGAGCGGACGCTGTTGACCACTGCGCTGCGTCATACCCAGGGACACAAACAGGAAGCGGCACGTTTGCTCGGCTG
Source organism: Citrobacter sp. Igbk 14 (assembly GCF_028069825.1). Lineage (NCBI taxonomy): Bacteria > Pseudomonadati > Pseudomonadota > Gammaproteobacteria > Enterobacterales > Enterobacteriaceae > Citrobacter > Citrobacter sp. Igbk 14. The sequence goes on along the minus strand of NZ_JANEWM010000024.1, from coordinate 2,832 downwards.
GGGGCGTAATACCTTGACGCGCAAGTTAAAAGAACTCGGAATGGAGTGACGAAAAGTCACTGTGTAAAGATTGATAATTGAGCGCAAATTGCTGCTATTTTGCGCTTTACTGTTCCGATGAGTTAAGTATGATCGTGCCCGGCTAACGGGGGGAAGTCATCATGCTGGAATCAATGATTAATCTGCTGTCGAGCGGTGCGGTCGAAAGCCATACGCCACAAACTGCGGTTGCCGCAGTGCTGTGCGCGGCGCTGGTTGGGCTGTTCAGCTGAAGGCGCGCCGGATGGCGCTAACGCTTATCCGGCCTACAGGTTATCGCAACGTGTAGGCCCGGTAAGCAAAGCGCCACCGGACAACGTCATTAAATCACCCGAGAGAACTGCTGCATCCGCGCTTTCTGGCGTAGATAAGCATCAAAGCACATGCAAATATTACGGATCAACAGGCGACCCTTCGGCGTAACCTGAATTCCCTTCTCATCCACATCCACCAGCCCATCTTTCGCCAGTGGTGCCAACAGCTTCAGATCTTCAGCAAAATAATCCGCAAAGTTCAAATCCCATTGCTGTTCCACAGCAGCATAGTCGAGGCGGAAGTTGCAGATCAGCAGCTTAATAACATCCCGACGAATGCAGTCATCGCGGGTCAGCGCAATACCGCGCCACAGTGCATTCCCTTGTTCATCAACCTGCTGATAATAGTGTTTCAGCTCTTTTTGGTTCTGTGCGTAGTTGTCGCCAATCATACTGATGGCGGATACGCCCATACCCAGCAAGTCGGTATCGCCCTGGGTGGTATAGCCCTGGAAATTCCGATGCAGAACACCTTCGCGCTGGGCAATTGCCAGTTCGTCGTCCGGGCGAGCGAAGTGATCCATTCCAATGAACTGATAGCCGGTTTCGGTTAGTGAAGAGATGGTTTCCTGCAGGATATCCAACTTTTGCTGTGCGCTGGGCAGGTCAGCATCTTTGATCTTACGCTGGGCTGCGAAAAGCGTTGGCAGGTGCGCATAGTTAAAGACGCTCAGACGATCTGGATTCAACTCCGCCACCCGCTTCAGGGTGAAAGCAAAGCTTTCCGGCGTCTGTTTTGGCAGGCCGTAAATAAGGTCGATATTCGTCGAGGTGAAACCGATCTCACGCGCATGGTTAAGTAGCGCAAAGATAAATTCCTCGTCCTGCTCACGGTTCACCAGGCGCTGAACTTCTTTGTTGAAGTCCTGCACCCCCATGCTCAGGCGATTAAACCCTTCAGCACGTAAATGATCGAGAACATCCAGCTCGATTTCACGCGGATCCACTTCGATCGAAATTTCGGCATCCGCGTTAAACTGAAAGTTAGCCCGCAGTAGCGTCATTAAGCGGCTGATTTGCGCTTTATTTAAGTAAGTTGGTGTACCGCCACCCCAGTGTAGCTGGCTGACATGCCGTCCAGAAAACAACGGTGCGCGGTGAATAATTTCTTGTTCCAGGGCATCGAGGTATTGATCGGCTTTATGCTGCTGACGGGTCACAATCTTATTGCAGCCACAGAAGTAACACAGTTTATGGCAGAACGGGATGTGAACGTATAACGAAAGTGGGCGCTCAGGGTAACGCGCCACGGCGTGCAAAAACGCTTCTGCACCGTAGTCTTCAGAGAACTCCAGCGCGGTCGGGTACGAGGTATATCGTGGCCCGGAATAGTTATATTTCTGGATCAGGGCCAGGTCCCAGTCTATTAGCTGTTCAGACATGCTCACTCCTTCCGATGGCGTCTCTGGCGGGTACGGCGTACCGGCTTAACCCCAGTGCGGGTGATAAGCCGGTTGCGCAGCCACTTCTGTCGCCGCGACAACCGCTGTAGTTTAACGAATAACCACACCAGATAACATATAACCGGAAGGGTTATAAGCAGGACGGGAAGACCCACGGTGTAAAACCGTTAGTTGCCGCCTTTCAGCAGGCGCATCATATCTTCCTGCTTTTCTTCCTCATCCTCTTCTTCGTCATCCTCGTAAGAGAGACCCAGCTTTTGCATCAGCTCGTCGATGCGATCCAGTTTGGCATCTACCCAGGCCTGATCTTCTGCGCTCAGGGTTTCTCCGGTTTCAAGACGTTCCAGCAGCGCATCCAGGCGCTCATCCGTTTCCAGTAAATCCAACTCAGCCTGTGGTGAAAGCATAGGTTTCTCACTTTTCGGTTTGTGCTGTTTGGTGACTTTTTCGGTCACACCCAATGGAATGGGGGTTTTACTGCCAATACGAGGATCTTTTTGTTTGTTTTGGTTTCCGCCACCTGATGCGCCATCACTACCGGACGCACGACTACCCGCCGCATGACCACGGTGTTTTTTCTGGCGCTTACGGTCGCGAGCTTCCTGGTTAATTTCTTCGCGTGTTTTACGACGCGCTTTTGCAGGACCTTTACCGCGTGGTGTAGAAGTTGGTTTCATCATGATTCGTCTTTGGCTGTTTTTATTCAGTATATATTTGCGCCGGAATCTAGCAGAAATAAAGAAAAAAGGCGACAGAGTAATCTGTCGCCTTTTTTCCTGACTCTCAACCCTCAGCGGGCTCTACAATCCCTGTCGGCTATCAACACACCCTGTTTTTCCCTTAGCCTGCAACATTCCGTGTTGTTTCCATTTCCTTTTACTAACGTCTCCGGACGTTTGTCTTCCTGACAATCCTGTGTCTTCGCCTCCTGGCGCTCCTGACCCTCATCCTGAGTCGTTTATCCTGTCAGCTTCCTCGCTATGGACACTACTTTACCTTTTTAAGGTAAACGCACAAGTAAGCCAGGTAACAGTTTCCATTAATCAGAATTCCAATAAAGATATAATCATATGATT
>NZ_JANEWM010000023.1:0-71601 GCF_028069825.1 Citrobacter sp. Igbk 14 | reverse complement strand
AGTTTATATAATGGAGTTTATAATGGAAGGAAAATTGACCGTTCGTGCTTTACTGCTCTCCTCATTAATATTTACGGGTCAGGTAATGGCTGCGGATGGGACTGTACATTTTCTCGGTGAGATCGTTGACAGTACCTGTGAGGTGACTACCGATACAAAAGATCAGGTTGTTGAGCTAGGTAAAGTTAATAAAACCTCATTTTCTGGTGTGGATAGTACCGCTGCACCAGCATCATTTAGCATCAAGCTGGAAAAATGTCCTGAGACTTACACGAAAGCAGCTGTTCGCTTTGATGGTACAGAGGTTGGTGATGGCAATCTGGCTATTGGCAACCCGTTAACGGATGTCACGCCTGGCGACTATACTGGGGATGCCGCTGATCCACTGGTTGCTACTGGCGTCGGGATTCGTATTTATAACCGTGACGATAACTCTCAGGTTAAACTGTTTAATGATTCATCCTGGTCAAATATTCAGTCAGGTGAGGCGGAGTTAAAGTTTATTGCTCGTTATATTCAGGTTGCTGATGCTGTGACGGCAGGAACCGCGAATGCCGACTCTCAGTTTACCGTTGAATATCAAAAATAAATAATCCTGAACGTATTTATCATCAGGCAGTAGAGCCTGTTATATGGTGATGGTGTTATTACGTTATCTGTTAATTGATTAGTAATGGAATCATTAATATTTCGGGCTCTTTTTTAAGGATGAAAAGATGTTTTGGCGTATCCTTTTGGCGTTGTTGACTGTTACCTTTCTCTCGCAGGTAAATGCCGGTATTGTAGTTGGTGGAACACGGTTGATTTATCCTGGCGATAAGTCAGATGTTACCCTCTCCGTATTTAATAAAGAAACTAAAACGCCTTACCTGCTTCAGGTCTGGGTTGATCCTTTTGATAAAAAAGACAAAACAAAACCACCTTTTATCGCTATTCCTCCCGTTTCCCGACTGGAACCTGGACAGGAAAAATTTTTACGCATTATCAAATCACCGGGAGAGTTACCGGGCGATCGCGAATCCGTTTTTTGGTTAAACGTGAAGAGTATTCCACCCACTGCTGGTGATAAAAGCCAGGGGGGGAGCACGCTGGAAATTGCTATTAAAGCTCGAATTAAACTGTTCTGGCGCCCTGCGTCAGTCAACTTAATCCCGGAACGAGCGGCTAAAGAGATTATATTCAGCCGCCAGGGTAATAAGCTAATCGTCAAAAACCCAACAGCGATTCACGTCAATATCATGGACGTGCTTGTGAATGGAAAAGATGTGCCTCTCAATATGATCCCACCCTTTACAACATTAACGCTGGTGATGCCTTCAGGAACAGCGGGGAGCACGTTGACCTGGAGATTTATCAATGATTACGGGGCGATAAGTGCGCCGTTAAAGCAACAGCTATAACGAAGGATAACGCCAATGTGTCATCTTCGTTATGTCGATATCTTTTTTGGCTGTGCCGCTTTGGGGTTTTCTCAGATCGTTATGGCACAAGATACCGTTTTTAACCCCGCCTTGCTTGAAATCGATCACCCCATGAATGTGGATATTCGCCAGTTCGATCGCCAGAATGCGTTACAGCCCGGTGAGTATAAGGTGGATGTATTTATCAACGACCGGTTATTTGAAAGCCGTACGATATCTTTTGTTCAGGATGCGGCAGGCGCGACACTTCATCCCTGTTTTGTTGATGTAAAGGAGGCGCTGAGAGCTTTTGGGGTAAAAGTAGATGCGCTGAAATCACTCACTCAAATCGATGAGAAACAGTGTCGGGATCCTGAACCGTTAATCCCCGGTTCGCAATGGGTGCTGGATGGCGAGAAGTTAGCGCTGCGTATCAATATTCCACAGCTTTATCTCGATCTTGCCGCTCGAGATTACATTCCCCCTTCTCGTTGGGATGAGGGGATTAACGCGCTAATGGTGAACTATGATTTCTCCGGGAGTAAAACACTACGATCTGATTATCAGGATGATGACTATTACTACCTGAACCTGCAAAACGGTCTCAATCTGGGTGCCTGGCGTTTGCGCAACTACAGCACGCTCAACACGACGGATGGCCAGGCCAGCTATCATTCGGTTTCGTCATATATCCAGCGCGATATAGCGGCACTGCGTAGCCAGATAATGCTGGGTGATGCCTGGACGGCCAGTGATATTTTCGACAGCGCCCAGATTCGCGGCATTCGTCTATATACCGATGCGGATATGCTGCCAGATAGTATGAACGGCTTTGCTCCTACGGTTCGCGGTATCGCAAAAAGCAATGCGACCGTCATTATCCGACAAAGCGGATATGTCATTTATCAGTCCGCTGTGCCACAGGGTGCTTTTGAGATTACCGATCTGAGTACGGCGAATACGGGCGGCGATCTGGATGTTACGGTTAAAGAAGAAGATGGCAGTGAGCAGCACTTTACACAGCCGTATGCCTCTCTGGCGATCTTAAAGCGTGAAGGGCAAACAGATGTGGATTTCAGCGTTGGTGAACTGCGTGCGGAGGACCATTTTACACCGAATGTCGCTCAGGGGCAGATTCTGCACGGTCTGCCGTGGGGAATGACTATTTATGGTGGTGCACAACTGGCGAATGATTATCGTGCGCTGGCGCTTGGCGTAGGCAAGGATTTAGGGGCGTTGGGGGCACTCTCGTTTGATGTTACCCATGCGCACGCATATTTTGCGGCTGGTGATGACGAAACTGGGCAATCGTATCGCTTTCTCTATTCCAAGCGTTTTGATGAAACAGATACTAACTTTCGGCTGGTGGGATATCGCTATTCCACAAAGGGATACTACACGCTTAACGAATGGGCATCGCGACAAAACGATGCCAGCGATTTTTGGGTTTATGGTAACCGCCGCAGCCGTGTAGAAGGGACGTGGACGCAAAATTTTGGTCAGCAAGGCGGCAATGTATATATCACCCTTAGCCGGCAGCAGTACTGGCAAACGGATGAGGTCGAACGTCTTGTGCAAATGGGATACAGCAATACCTGGCATCGTGTCTCATGGAGCATCTCATGGAATTATTCCGATTCACTTGGCCATTATTCCACTTCAACAAACACCAACAACAGCAACGCCAGCAAAGAACAGATTTATATGTTCACCGTCTCTGTTCCGTTGTCAGGATGGATGGACGGCAGCTATGTGGATTACTCCCTGAATCAGGATAATCATGGTAACAGCACCCACAGTGTCGGTCTTGGCGGCTCGTTACTTGAAGGGCGCAACCTCTCCTGGAATCTGCAACAGTCTTATGACAACAGTGGTTCCAGCTACAACGGCAATATGAGTCTGGCCTATGACGGTACTTATGGCTCGGTTAATGGTGCTTATGCCTGGAGTCAGGAGACTGAACGCTTTAGCTACGGTGTTAAAGGTGGCGTGATGCTCCACGGTGATGGCATTACATTGTCGCAAGAACTGGGTGAAACGGTAGCACTGGTACAGGCTCCCGGTGCGGAGGGTCTGAAGGTTGAGAATACGACAGGTGTGGCGACGGACTGGCAAGGCTACACCGTGAAGACGCAATTAACGCCATATGATGAAAACCGTGTCGCTATCGACAGTGATTATTTTTCACAGGCTAACGTTGAGTTGGATAACACCGTAGTTAACGTCGTGCCAACGCGTGGTGCCGTTGTGAAGGCTGCATTTACGACGCATGTTGGTTATCGAATTTTATTTGATGCGCGCCTGGCTGGCGGAAAAGCGGTTCCTTTTGGTGCCATTGCTACGGCTCAACTGGACTCCGGTGTAGTCACTGGAATTGTTGGTGATAATGGTGAGTTATACCTTGCCGGGATGCCGGAAAAAGGGGACTTCCAGTTGGTCTGGGGAGAAGGGGGCGCAAAACGCTGTCATGCGGCATACCAGGTTGATCAACAGGGAATGAATGGACTAATTCAGGTTCCAGTAACCTGCCAGTGAGAAGGATATCATGATGAAAACAGGGTATTACGCCTACTGTGTGGCGTTATTTTTGATGGGAACGTCGACTGGCTATGCGGCTGTTGCGGGAACGTGTGAAACAACATCCGGTACGCATATACTTAGTCTGACTTTCCCACTGACACAAGTCTCCGCGGATAAAAATGTAGCGGGAACGACGTTGATGAATGTGGTCGATGCGACTTCCAGTGAAAGTTATAATATCCAGTGTACCTGCGATGTGGCGCATCGTGATGGGACGTATCACGAAATTTACTATACCGCCGATCCTGCACCTGGCATGGTCTATAGCCAAACGACTAATGGGTTATCTTTTTACTCCCTTAATGATTATCTGGATGTGGGTACAAAAATTTATATCATAAATGCGGGTTATACCGGCGTGCCTTTTGAGAATGTCTCTAATCAGGTTGCGGCGACAACTTCGCACACCTGTGAAGGGATGAGTACAAATGCGAAAAGCGTCACTCTCGATACAGGCACCGACGCCCGACTCTCCTTCCATCTGAAGCACTCTATTACTGGTGTAGTGGTCATTCCTTCAACAGATATTGCTGTGCTATATGCCGGGCTTTCCAGTACCTCGTCGCGGGGCGATATTATCGCGAAGGTCAGAATTAAAGGAAGTTTGGTGGCTCCGCAGTCCTGTACGATCAACGGTGGACAAGATATTACCGTGGATTTTGATGCCATCCCGGCGTCTGATTTTTCTCAGGTGGCCGGGCAGGCTATTACCACGCGCAAAATCACTAAAATGGTGGATGTCGAGTGCACCGGCATGGGCGACGACAGAACGCAGGGTGTAGATGTTTCATTCAATGCCACTGAGCTGGGCAGCGATAGTTCAATAATGGCAACCAGCAATGAAGACGTGGGGATTAAGATCTACAACAAAAACAATGTGGCTATTGATGTTAACGGTGGATCGCTGCCAACAGATATGGACCGAACCACACTGTTAGGACATAAAAATGGTTCAGTGACCTTTTCGGCGGCGCCTGCCAGCCTGACGGGCTCCCGACCAAAACCGGGCATATTTACCGCAACGGCAACACTGACTATTGAATTCACTAACTAACCCATCAGCGGCTGTTTATGACAGCCGTTGTCATATTTCCCCTTCGGAACCTGACCTTCCTCAAAAAAAACATGATAAAAAATGAACGCCTTGTGAATTAATGGCTATATTTTTCATGTGGTTACAATCATCTATTTCGTTGTCATAAAACTGTCATATTTCGTACATTTAACTGTCACCTGTTTGTCCTATTTTGCTCATCGTAGCCACTAAACAATGATTTACGAAAATCTTGCAGGAGACATTATGAAAGTTATGCGTACCACTGTCGCAACTGTTGTCGCCGCGACCTTATCTATGAGCGCGTTCTCTGCCTTTGCTGCAGCGAGCCTGACAGGTGCTGGTGCAACTTTTCCTGCGCCAGTGTATGCCAAATGGGCTGATACTTATCAGAAAGAGACCGGTAGCAAAGTAAACTACCAGGGTATCGGCTCCTCCGGTGGTGTAAAACAAATTACCGCAAATACCGTTGATTTCGGTGCATCAGATGCGCCGTTATCTGACGAGAAGTTGGCTCAGGAAGGCCTGTTCCAGTTCCCGACAGTGATTGGCGGTGTGGTGCTGGCGGTGAATATCCCTGGCCTGAAGTCCGGTGAGCTGGTGCTTGACGGTAAAACCTTGGGCGATATCTACCTCGGCAAAATTAAGAAGTGGGATGATGAAGCCATCACCAAACTGAACCCGGGTCTGAAGCTGCCTTCTCAGAACATTGCCGTTGTGCGTCGTGCAGATGGTTCCGGTACCTCCTTCGTCTTCACCAGCTACCTGGCGAAAGTGAACGAAGAGTGGAAATCTAAAATTGGCGCAGGCTCTACCGTGAACTGGCCGACCGGTCTGGGCGGTAAAGGTAACGACGGTATCGCTGCGTTCGTACAGCGTCTGCCAGGCTCTATCGGCTACGTTGAGTATGCTTATGCTAAGCAGAACAACCTGGCATACACCAAACTGGTTTCTGCTGATGGCAAACCGGTAAGCCCGACAGAAGAAAACTTTGCCAATGCGGCTAAAGGTGCTGACTGGAGCAAAACCTTCGCTCAAGATCTGACGAACCAGAAAGGTGACAATGCGTGGCCAATCACTTCCACCACCTTCATCCTGGTTCATAAAGAGCAGAAGAAACCAGAGCAAGGCGTTGAAGTGCTGAAATTCTTTGACTGGGCATATAAAAATGGCGGCAAACAGGCTAATGACCTGGATTACGCCAGCTTGCCGGACAGCGTGGTTGAGCAGATTCGTGCTGCATGGAAGACCAACGTGAAAGACAGCAGCGGTAAAGCGCTGTACTAACAGGATATTTTTGACGAAGATGGCGGGTGGCGCTGGTGCTTTCCCGCCCTACGGTTCATCCTGTAGGCCCGGTAAGCGCCAGCGCCACCGGGCATATTCGTAAGACGTCTCAAACAGAAGAGTGATTTATGGCTGCAACCAAGCCTGCTTTTAACCCACCGGGTAAAAAGGGTGACATGATATTCAGCGCGCTGGTAAAACTGGCTGCGCTGATTGTGCTATTGATGTTGGGTGGCATTATTGTCTCTCTGATCATCTCCTCCTGGCCAAGCATCCAGAAATTTGGTTTCTCATTCCTTTGGACCAAAGACTGGGATGCGCCAAATGATATCTACGGTGCACTGGTACCGATTTACGGTACGTTGGTCACCTCACTTATCGCACTGCTGATCGCCGTTCCGGTGAGTTTCGGCATTGCCTTGTTCCTGACGGAACTTGCACCTGGCTGGCTGAGACGCCCGCTGGGTATCGCTATTGAGCTGCTGGCGGCGATCCCGAGTATCGTTTACGGCATGTGGGGCCTGTTTATCTTTGCTCCGTTGTTTGCGACGTATTTCCAGGAGCCGGTCGGTAATATTCTTTCCAACATTCCGTTTGTTGGCGCACTGTTTGCTGGCCCGGCATTTGGTATCGGTATTCTGGCTGCTGGCGTGATCCTCGCCATCATGATCATCCCGTACATTGCGGCGGTTATGCGTGATGTATTCGAGCAAACGCCGGTACTGATGAAAGAGTCAGCCTACGGTATTGGCTGTACTACCTGGGAGGTTATCTGGCGTATCGTTCTGCCGTTCACCAAAAACGGTGTGATTGGCGGCGTAATGCTGGGTCTGGGTCGCGCGCTGGGTGAAACCATGGCGGTGACCTTTATCATCGGTAACACCTACCAACTCGACAGCGCATCGCTGTATATGCCGGGCAACAGTATCACCTCTGCGCTGGCAAACGAATTTGCTGAAGCGGAATCGGGTCTGCATGTTGCGGCACTGATGGAACTGGGTCTGATCCTGTTTGTGATCACCTTCATCGTACTGGCAGCGTCTAAGTTCATGATTATGCGCCTTGCGAAAAACGAGGGGGCACGCTAATGGCTACGCTGGAAATGCAAAACACCGCCGCACTGGCAGAATCACGCCGTAAAATGCAGGCGCGTCGACGTCTGAAGAACCGCATCGCGCTGACGCTCTCGATGGCGACGATGGCATTTGGTCTGTTCTGGCTTATCTGGATCCTGATGTCCACGATTACCCGTGGCATTGACGGTATGTCGCTGGCACTGTTCACTGAAATGACTCCGCCGCCGAACACCGCGGGTGGTGGTCTGGCGAACGCGCTTGCCGGGAGTGGGCTGTTGATTCTGTGGGCGACCGTGTTTGGTACACCGCTCGGTATTATGGCGGGCATCTACCTGGCGGAATACGGGCGTAAGTCCTGGCTGGCTGAAGTCATCCGCTTTATCAACGATATCCTGTTGTCTGCACCATCGATTGTGGTCGGTCTGTTCGTTTACACCATCGTGGTGGCAAAAATGGAACACTTCTCCGGCTGGGCGGGCGTGATTGCGCTGGCGCTGCTGCAGGTACCTATCGTTATTCGTACCACTGAGAACATGCTCAAACTGGTACCGGATAGTCTGCGAGAAGCCGCCTATGCGTTGGGTACACCAAAGTGGAAGATGATTTCCGCGATCACCCTGAAGGCGTCTGTGTCGGGCATTATTACCGGTATTCTGCTGGCAATTGCCCGTATTGCTGGTGAAACGGCTCCGCTGCTGTTTACGTCGCTCTCCAACCAATTCTGGAGCACTGACATGATGCAGCCAATCGCCAACCTGCCGGTCACTATCTTTAAGTTTGCGATGAGCCCATTTGCTGAATGGCAGCAACTGGCCTGGGCTGGGGTACTGATTATTACCCTGTGCGTACTGCTGCTGAACATTCTGGCGCGCGTGATTTTCGCGAAGAAGAAACACGGTTAATTTTTACGGCGTGGCTGATGCGGCGCCGGATGAGGAAGAGATTGAAATGAGTATGGTTGATACTGCCCCAGGTAAGATTCAGGTTCGTGATTTGAACTTCTACTATGGCAAATTCCATGCCCTGAAGAACATCAACCTGGATATTGCGAAGAACCAGGTAACGGCGTTTATCGGGCCGTCAGGCTGTGGTAAATCAACGCTGCTGCGTACCTTCAACAAAATGTTTGAACTGTACCCGGAGCAGCGTGCGGAAGGTGAAATCCTGCTGGATGGTGACAATATTCTTACCAATACCCAGGATATCGCGCTGCTGCGTGCCAAAGTCGGCATGGTTTTCCAGAAGCCAACGCCGTTTCCGATGTCTATCTACGACAACATCGCGTTTGGCGTGCGTCTGTTTGAGAAGCTTTCCCGTGCCGATATGGACGAGCGCGTGCAGTGGGCGTTGACCAAAGCCGCATTGTGGAATGAAACCAAAGATAAATTACACCAGAGCGGATACTCTCTCTCCGGTGGTCAGCAGCAGCGTTTGTGCATTGCGCGTGGTATCGCCATTCGCCCGGAAGTGCTTCTGCTTGATGAACCGTGTTCAGCGCTTGACCCGATCTCCACCGGGCGTATTGAAGAGCTGATCACTGAGCTGAAAGAGGATTACACCGTCGTTATCGTCACCCACAACATGCAGCAGGCTGCGCGTTGTTCTGACCATACGGCGTTTATGTACCTGGGCGAGTTGATTGAGTTCAGCAACACGGACGATCTGTTCACCAAACCCGCGAAGAAACAAACAGAAGACTACATTACTGGCCGCTACGGTTGATATGCCCGGGCATCTGGAGAAATGATGGATAACCTTAACCTTAATAAACATATTTCCGGTCAGTTCAACGCTGAACTGGAGAGCATTCGTACCCAGGTGATGACCATGGGCGGCATGGTTGAGCAGCAGCTTTCTGATGCGATTACCGCCATGCACAATCAGGACAGCGATCTGGCGAAGCGCGTCATTGAGGGCGATAAAAACGTCAACATGATGGAAGTGGCGATTGATGAAGCCTGCGTGCGTATCATCGCCAAACGTCAGCCGACAGCGAGCGACCTGCGCCTGGTGATGGCGATCATCAAAACCATCGCTGAGCTGGAGCGTATTGGTGACGTCGCGGATAAAATCTGCCGTACTGCGCTGGAGAAATTCTCCCAGCAGCATCAACCGCTGTTGGTCAGTCTGGAGTCACTGGGCCGTCACACCGTGCAGATGTTGCACGACGTGTTGGATGCCTTTGCGCGTATGGATCTGGATGAAGCGGTACGTATCTACCGTGAAGATAAGAAAGTCGACCAGGAATATGAAGGCATTGTGCGCCAGCTGATGACCTACATGATGGAAGACCCGCGCACTATTCCAAGCGTGCTGACCGCGCTGTTTTGCGCGCGTTCTATCGAGCGTATCGGTGACCGTTGCCAGAATATCTGCGAATACATTTTCTACTTCGTGAAGGGGCAAGATTTCCGTCACGTGGGCGGGGATGAGCTGGATAAGCTGCTGGCGGGTAAAGATCCGAAGGAATAAGCGGCTTGTTGCGTTCGCCGGGATCCCCCGGCGTCGCTATTGTAGGCCGGATAAGGCGTTAAGCCGCATCCGGCATTCTGCGCCATTCGCCCGGTGGCGCATGCTTACCGGGCCTACAAAAAATTACCGCGTAATATCCCAACCCCGCGCCTTCCACAATTCCGGCAACTGTGCCAAATCGGTAAAGGTCGTCACTTTAGGATGATCGATCGGTTTGTTGTGCGGATCGGCGCAGAAGTAAAAAACCTCCATTCCTGCAGCAATCCCCGCCTGGGCACCCGCACTGGAGTCATCGACCAGGATACAGTTCTCAACGTTGACGTTCATCGCTTTCGCCGCATGGAACATCAGTGCCGGGTCAGGCTTCCAGCGCTGAATATCATAACCGCTGAACAGTAAATCAGGAAAATGATGCAACATGCCCAGCTTACCCAATGAATGCTGCATTTTGCTGACCGGACCGTTAGACACCACGCACATTGGCACAGCCATGCTGTCCAGCAGCGTGTTCGCACCAGCAATGACTTCCAGCTCGGTATCGAACAGACGTGCGACCTCAGCACGGTAAACCGGTTCTAACTCGGCTTTTGCCAGTTCGACACCGTGTTCTTCGTTAATAATGTCGATGATTTCGTAGAGCTTTACCCCCTTGAAGCGTTTAAACGTCTCTTCAAGATCGAGCGTAATGCCGAACGCCTGGAACATGCTGACATACGCGCGAGAACAAATTACTTCACTGTCGACAAGGGTACCGTCACAGTCAAAAAATACGGCTTCTATCTGGGACATGTCATTTCCATTTTAACAAGTTTAACGTTTTCGTAATGCATATTGGGGGGACGCAATCGTTGCCGTATAAGCAAAATCAATGAAAAAAGTTGCTCATAACCCAACCCTATTGTCGCATTTTGGTATAGGATAGCGACGAATTTTCCCTCCTTGTTCGGAAATTGATAATGAGTCAACAACACACAACCCAGGCTTCTGGCCAGGGGATGCTGGAACGCGTGTTCAAACTGCGCGAGCATGGCACGACGGCACGGACCGAAGTGATCGCCGGTTTAACCACCTTCCTGACAATGGTGTATATCGTTTTTGTTAACCCGCAAATTCTTGGCGTAGCTGGCATGGACACCAGCGCCGTCTTTGTTACCACCTGTCTTATTGCTGCATTTGGTAGCATCCTGATGGGGCTGTTTGCCAACCTGCCGGTTGCGCTGGCACCTGCCATGGGTCTGAACGCATTCTTTGCCTTCGTGGTGGTCGGTGCGATGGGGCTGTCATGGCAGATTGGTATGGGCGCGATCTTCTGGGGCGCAATTGGTCTGCTGCTGCTGACGATTTTCCGCGTACGCTACTGGATGATTGCGAATATCCCGGTCAGTCTGCGCGTGGGCATCACCAGCGGTATCGGCCTGTTCATCGGCATGATGGGGCTGAAAAATGCCGGTGTTATTGTTGCGAACAAAGACACGCTGGTTTCCATCGGTAACCTGACTTCCCATAGCGTGCTGTTGGGGATTCTGGGCTTCTTTATCATCGCGATTCTGGCATCACGCAACATTCACGCGGCAGTGCTGATCTCCATTATTGTGACCACGCTGTTAGGGTGGATGTTGGGTGATGTTCATTACAGCGGTATCGTTTCTACGCCGCCGAGCGTCACGTCTGTTATTGGTCATGTTGACCTGGCGGGTTCATTTAACATTGGTCTGGCGGGCGTTATTTTCTCGTTCATGCTGGTGAACCTGTTTGACTCCTCCGGTACGTTGATTGGCGTCACAGATAAAGCGGGTTTGGCAGATGCCAAGGGCAAGTTCCCGCGCATGAAGCAGGCTCTGTTTGTCGATAGCGTGTCGTCTGTTACCGGTGCGTTTATCGGCACTTCTTCCGTTACCGCATATATTGAATCCTCTTCCGGGGTTTCTGTCGGTGGACGTACAGGTCTGACAGCCGTGGTTGTCGGTCTGCTGTTCCTGCTGGTTATCTTCCTGTCACCGTTGGCGGGAATGGTGCCGGGCTATGCCGCAGCGGGTGCGCTGATTTACGTGGGCGTATTGATGACGTCCAGCCTGTCGCGCGTGAAGTGGGATGATCTGACTGAAGCTGTTCCGGCGTTTATTACCGCTGTGATGATGCCGTTTAGCTTCTCCATCACTGAAGGCATCGCGCTGGGCTTTATTTCCTACTGCGTGATGAAAATTGGTACTGGCCGTTTCCGCGATCTCAGCCCGTGCGTCATCGTTGTTGCGCTGCTGTTTGTGTTGAAGATTGTGTTTATCGACGCGCATTAATCGCTGTCTATTCGACCATAGAAAAACAAGCCCAGCATATCGCTGGGCTTTTTCTTTTACGCTTTTACGCGCTGAATATAATCACCGAACGCGGTCAGTTGACCAGTCAGATGGTCCAGCGTGCTTTGGTCGATCACTTCACCGGTCTGCGGGTCTACTTTATTCTGAATAACGCCGCCCATAAACTCTGGCTTGTTCATCACCATCGCATCGAGGAATACCAGAATTTGGCGCAGATGATACTGACAGCGAGCGCCGCCAATGGCGCCCATTGAGCTGGTTTGGATCAGTACTGGCTTGCCTGATAATGGTTGATCGGGCAGACGAGACAGCCAGTCGATGGCGTTTTTCAGCCCGCCAGGAACAGAATAGTTGTATTCCGGCGTGACGATAACGACGCCATCAGCCTTCCTGATTTGTTCCGCCAGCGCTTCTACACTTGCCGGAAACCCCTCTTCCTGCTGAAGGTCGGCATCGTACAGAGGAATATCCCCAATCGACGGTAACGCATTCACTTCCATCCCCGCGGGGGCAATTTTTGGCAGCGTACAGGCAACCATTCCATTAAACGAACCCTTGCGCAGGCTCCCCAGTAACGTAACAACATTCAATGTTTCAGACATGGTTACTCCTGTTTCATCATGAAGGTTAAATCAGTTAAGCGTATGGCTTTTTGCTGCGGATAATGGTGAAAACCGGATCAGGCGACCCGTTGGCTCATTCGCGCGGGTCTGGATATCAGGCAAGCTTTTCCAGTCCTGTTTACCATCAAACTCCCAAACCTTGAGTTTTTCAATGGTTGGCGTGACCGCGACCGACCACACCAGCACATCTTCGGCATCGCAAATGGCTTCTATCTGCGTAACGTGAGCACATCTCAGACGGCCCGCACCCGGTAATAGCTGGAGTTCACGTGGATCGTCATTGCACACGTCGCCAGTGAGCTTGAGAACGCTCTGGCGTAAAGTAATGAGTTGAGCACGTGCTTCATTGGGGTCGTTTTGGTTATTGATCCACAGATTCTCGTTGCTGGAAAAGCGGTAGGTTTCTGTAGCATTCGGAGTATGGAACCCGCGGGTTGCTCGCTGAAGCTCCATATCCAGGCCGCATGAACCCTCTGTGGTAATCGCGACGCCGACGATATTCCCGGCATAGGAAATCGAAAAACCAGGCAGGTTTTTATCGCGAAAAATGGGTTTCCCTTTCGCCTCGGTAACAATCTCAGGCAATGTGCTGGTGCCGTAAAGCATAAACATCAGTTCAGCGAGAAGGCTTCGGGAGGCCAGAAAGCGTGTTCGGCGGTGAGTGGGTAAATTTCTTGCTTCAAAATGACATGGAGTAGGGAGACGAACTGAAACCAGGTGTCCCTCCGTAAGAATCCCTCTGGCAAAATGTGTCGCCATTTTTCGCTCCGTGATTAATGGTCCGTGATTATTATCAGAGTAACATTTACGCAGCTTATAGGCAGGCTTTACTGCCCAAAAAGTAAACGGAATCGGGATACATTACGCGACATTTACATTTCCACAGCCAGGGAGGTCAATAAAACAACAATATAGCAAAGGATCTTCATGACATCTCGCGATAGAGTGCCTTGATCGTCTCTTTCAGCCATACGATCTTAGGATTGTGGCTGTTGCGTTTATGCCAAAGGAGGGTGAACGGTACGCGCATTTTTTCCAGTTGCGCAGCATCAAAAGGCATTGGACGTGCCACGAGCGGAAGCTGGTGGAGTTGGTTGTAACGCTGACAATAGACCGGGGCGGTGGCTATTAATGCGTGATCGGGCTGCGCGGCCATAAACAGCGACTGCTCAAAGCCCGGGAGACACAATGCGATGTTACGCGCACGCCCCATCTCCTGAAGCACATCGTCCAGCGCCCAGGTGTCGCTCTGCTCCCAGCTAATGCTGATATGGGGATAGCGCAGGAATGTTTCCAGATTCCACTCTTCCTGCAATGCCGGATGGTCTTCACGTAACCAGACGCAGGGGAGATCGGAAAACAGGACCTCGTGGTCGATCGATAACGGTAGCAGACTCAGCAATTCTCGTGAGCGCGGGTGACTTTCACGCCCGGTAAAGCCGATATCGACCTCGCCACGGATAATGGCATCCAGCGAATCGTAATCCCAGTTGCGCACTTTGATCGTTGCCTGTGGATAACGCTGGTAGATCTGTTGGGAGAGCGCGTTAAACATGATCATCACCAGCGGCGTTTCAGCCACCAAATCAAACTTCAGCCCACGTGGTGCTTCATGGTGTGGCTTATCGAGCAATTGATTGCCCATCTGCATCCACTCCGCCAGGCTCTGTTCCATGTTGAGCATCAGCGGCGTTGGTGTTAGCCCCAGCGGGGTGTTAACAAACAACGGATCGTCAAACCAGGCTCTCAGCTTCGACAGCGATTTGCTGACCGCCGACGGCGTGACGTTCATCCGTTTGGCGGTTTTAGTGACACTGCGTTCCTGCATCAACAACTGCAGGCAGAGCAGCAAATTAAGATCGAGACTGCTGAGGGATTTCTTCATGAGTTGGCGTGGACCGGTTTGGTGCTACAGTGATAATCAGCATGATACTCACTATGCTACAGCCAATCAGAATCCCGATCAGCATATTCAGCGCATCGAGACCGAGGATGGCGGCCAACCAAATCCATAACGATGAACCGCAAACCTGGGCAATGCCTAATGCCGAGCTGGCGACGCCTGCGCGCAGCGAGAATGGCCCCAGCGCCTGGCTCATGGCAACGCCGAAACCGACTGAGAATCCGGCGCAGATTAAGGTTAACCCGAACAACGTTACAGCGTGCGTACTGGCAAGAGTTAACACGATGCCCGCAGCCAGGAACAATACCTGTGAAGTCAGCATCAGGATGCGGGGTTTAAAAATGCTCAGTGCGAATGGCGTTGAGAAGGAGACCGCCATACTGACACCCGCGGTCATCGCCATTGTCGTGGCGTACTCACCGCGGTCAAAACCCATCACTTCCATCAGCAGCACCGGAGAGGTATTCACAAAGGTCAGGATGACCGACACGCTGAGGGTGGTAATTGCCAGGCGGCTAAGGAAAAAGCGGTTTACCAGTGATTCGGTGGTTTGGTTCTTTTGCACAGATGCCGGGAGCGTCGTTGGGCGCGATTCTCGCAGGATAAACACTGATAGCAGGCAAACGACCACACCCATACCCATCATCGTGTAGAACAGGCTCTGCCAGGGGTATTTGAGCATAATCAGATGCCCCATCACCGGAGCCAGTACCGGCACGATACAAGTGATACCGTTTAGCAGCGACAGCACCTTCGCACGGCGGCGATCGTCGAGTGTATCGCGCAGGATGGCGAAGGCCACCACGTAGCAGCAACCTGCCCCGATGCCCTGAACAAAACGGCCGACCAGGAACGGCGTACCGCTCTCGGCGAATGAACATAAGGCCGAGGCGATAATAAAGATCACCGCACCGACAATGGCGACCGGTTTACGACCCGACTGGTCAGCAATTTTACCGGCGAACAACATTGCCGTCGCCATCCCCGCCAGGTAGACCGAGAACGCGATATGCAACTGAGCCTCGCTGGCTTGTAAATCGGCAGCAATACGGGGCAATCCCACCAGATACATATCAATCCCGGCGGGATAAAGGAGAACCAGGGCAAAACTGCAGATTAGAAAGCGTGTCATAGCGACCTCATGAGGAAAGTGGCGCTAAGAATACGGGGAGAGGAATGTCTGTGCGAGTTGCCATTTGGACAACAGTGATTTCCTTATGGGAAATCACTGTTGCCGTATCCGGCCTACGGGGCCTGTAGGCCCGGTAAGCATCGTGCCACCGGGTAACACATCGTTATTTACCAATACAGAAGCTGGAGAAAATCCGCCCCAGCAGATCGTCGGAAGTAAATTCTCCAGTTATCTCACTGAGGTTTTGCTGTGCAAGGCGCAACTCCTCTGCTAACAACTCTCCGGCCCATGCTCCTAATAGCTGCGCTTTACCCTGCTGAAGATGTTCCGCTGCTTCTGCCAGTGCCTGCAGATGACGACGACGCGCCAGGAAGCCGCCTTCCATATTGGTTTCAAAGCCCATGCTCTGTTTGAGATGGTTGCGCAATACGTCAACACCTTCGCCGGTACGCGCAGAGAGGCGAACCAGTGAGTGGCCATTTACTTCGCTGAGACCCAGCGTTTCACCCGTGATATCCGCTTTGTTACGCACGACGGTAATCGGCAGTTTTGCAGGTAAACGCGCAATAAAGTCTGGCCAGATGTCTGCCGGGTCAACCGCGTCGGTGGTGGTGCCATCAACCATAAACAGTACGCGGTCAGCCTGTTCGATCTCCTGCCAGGCGCGTTCAATACCAATGCGTTCAACTTCGTCACTGGCGTCGCGCAGACCGGCGGTATCGATGATGTGCAACGGCATACCGTCGATATGGATATGTTCACGCAGCACGTCGCGGGTGGTGCCGGCGATATCGGTGACAATAGCTGCTTCACGGCCAGCGAGGGCGTTCAACAGACTTGACTTACCGGCGTTAGGACGCCCGGCAATCACCACTTTCATGCCTTCGCGTAGCAGGCTGCCCTGACGTGCTTCGGCACGCACGGCATCAAGATCGGCTATTACGCTATTGAGCTGGGCTTCAATCTTGCCGTCAGACAGGAAGTCAATTTCCTCATCAGGAAAATCAATCGCAGCCTCCACATAGATGCGCAGGTGAGTGAGTGCTTCCACAAGATGATTGACTCGTGCAGAAAACGCACCCTGTAAGGAATTTAGCGCCGAGCGTGCCGCCTGCTCAGAGCTGGCGTCGATCAGATCGGCAATTGCTTCAGCCTGGGCTAAATCGAGCTTATCGTTAAGAAATGCGCGCTCGGAGAACTCACCCGGTCTGGCAATGCGCAGGCCGGGAATGGTCAGAATACGTTTAAGCAGCAGATCGAGAATGACCGGACCGCCGTGACCCTGAAGCTCTAAGACGTCTTCACCGGTAAAGGAGTTCGGGCCAGGGAACCACAGCGCAATCCCCTGATCCAGCACGCTGCCATCCGCGTCTTTAAATGGCAGGTAGTCGGCATAACGCGGTTTTGGCAGTTTACCCAGTACGGTTTCGGCGACCTCGCGGGCTTTCAGGCCGGAGATGCGCAGAATACCCACACCACCACGTCCCGGTGGGGTTGCCTGAGCGACGATGGTGTCGTTATGGCTCATGATATGTCTCTTTGTCATGCAATAAAAAAGGCGGTCTAATGACCGCCCTTTGCTTTATGTTCCGTTTGCCGGATGGCGGTTTCGCCTAATCCGGCCTACACCGAATCAGGAGTTTTTCTTCTCGCGGCTATGCAGGCCACGTTTCTCCAGACCACGGTAAATCAGCTGTTGCTGAATAATGGTTACCAGGTTGCTGACGATATAGTACAGCACCAGACCTGATGGGAACCACAGGAAGAACACGGTGAAAATGACCGGCATAAAGGTCATGATCTTCTGCTGCATCGGGTCGGTCACGGTGGTCGGAGACATCTTCTGGATGAAGAACATCGTCACGCCCATCAGGATCGGCAGGATGTAGTACGGGTCCTGTGCAGACAGGTCATGGATCCACAGTGCGAACGGCGCATGGCGCAGTTCAATGGAGCCCATCAGCATGTAGTACAACGCCAGGAAGATTGGCATCTGGATGATCAGCGGGAAGCAGCCACCCAGCGGGTTAACCTTCTCAGCTTTGTACAGGGCCATCATTTCCTGGCTCTGACG
This sequence comes from Citrobacter sp. Igbk 14, assembly GCF_028069825.1. NCBI lineage: Bacteria > Pseudomonadati > Pseudomonadota > Gammaproteobacteria > Enterobacterales > Enterobacteriaceae > Citrobacter > Citrobacter sp. Igbk 14. The sequence goes on along the minus strand of NZ_JANEWM010000023.1, from coordinate 53,685 downwards.
CTGTTTGTCATCGCCCAGACGCTCACGCATTGCCTGAATCTTCGGCTGCAGCATACGCATCTTCGCCATGGAGGTGTACTGCGCTTTGGTCAGCGGGTACATGATGCCACGAACGATAAAGGTGATAACGATGATGGAAAAGCCCCAGTTACCCAGGAAGCTATGGATCCATTTCAGCAGTTTGAACAGCGGCTGAGAGATAAACCACAACCAGCCGTAATCCACTGTCAGATCCAGGTGCGGTGCAACGGCCGCCATTTTATCCTGAATTTCCGGGCCGACCCATAGGGTGCTGGTCATCGCGCCAGTCTGACCTGGCTGTACCAGTACCGGCTGAGATTTATAACCGATAGCGGCAATGCCATTACCCAGATTAGCGGTGTAGAAATTATTGGTGCCGTCGTTACGCGGAACCCATGCCGTTGCGAAATACTGTTGCAGCATTGCAACCCAGCCGTCTTTAGCATTGACGTTCAGGTTTTCGTTATCAGCAATGGTGTCGAATTTGTATTTCTCATACTTCTCATCAGGCGTGGAGTACGCTGCGCCACGGAAGGTATGCAGTGCAAAGTTGCTGCTACCGGTGTCGCGATGAGAGGGCAGATTGATGGATTGCTTCAACTGACCAAAGGTGGAGACTTCCAGCGGTTTCTCGCCGGCGTTCTGCACGCTGTAGTTAACGTTGACAGCATATTCACCACGTTTGAGGACAAACGTCTTCGTGAATGTGTTACCCGCTGCGTCAGTATAGGTCATCGGGATCTGCAGTTCGTTCTGACCATCAGCCAGTACAAAGGCGTCTTTTTCGACGTTGTACAGCGGACGCGGGCCGTTAGCCGGATTATCCGGGCCGTCACGACCTGTCAGGCCACTTTGTGCCTGGTAGATGAACTGTGGCGTGGTTTCCAGTAACTGGAACGGTTCGGTTGAACCCAGTTCTTTCGGGTACGCTGGCAGTGAAGCCTGTTCCACATCACCACCACGGGTGTTGATGGTCAGATCAAGCACGTCAGTTTTAACCGTAATCAGTTTCCCCTGGCCACTGGCCGGTACGCCCTGGTCGGCGGCGCTACCCGCTGCGGTGGTCGTTGTCTGCGTGGTCTGTTGGGCCTGAGGTTGCGGATTTTTATCCTGCTCCCAAGCTTGCCAGATCATGAAAGACACGAACAGCAAAGCGATGACTAAAAGATTGCGTTGCGAATCCATCGTTAGTGTTCTCTGGTATCAAATGGTCCGGGCGGGACGGGATCGTCACCACCAGGGTGTAAAGGGTGGCATTTTAATACGCGTTTCACCGTCAACCAACTGCCTTTTATCACTCCAAACCTGCGCAATGCCTCAATTCCGTAGCTCGAACAGGTTGGAGTGAAACGGCAATGCGGCCCAAGCAGCGGACTGATAAGGCGTTGATAGACCCGAATGAGGGCTATCAGGACCCGCGAGCCAGGCGACAATGGCGACGCCATAATTTTTCCAACGCTTCCGAGAGAGCACGGTTATCGAGGTCGGCAACCCCTTTTTTCGCCACCACCACGAAATCCATTGCTGGAAGCTCGTGCTGACGTAAACGAAAGCTTTCACGCGTCAGACGTTTAATCCGATTACGTTCATGCGCACGTTTAACATTTTTCTTGGCGACTGTAAGACCGATACGGGGATGCCCCAGCGAATTCAGGCGGCCGAGGATGGTGATTTGCGGCGTGCCAGCCCGTTGTGGCTGCTGGAAGACGAATGTGAAATGAGTGGGAGTTAACAAACGTAACTCCCTGGGAAATGCGAGCTTAACCACTCAGGGGCTAGCTTTTATTACTTAGAAACGGTCAGACGAGAACGGCCTTTAGCACGACGACGTGCCAGAACCTGACGACCATTTTTATTTGCCATACGAGCACGGAAGCCGTGAGAACGGTTGCGCTTCAGTACAGACGGTTGAAAAGTGCGTTTCATGGCGATTTCTACCTAAACTTGAATAAATTCACTGACTTTTGCGTATACCCGAACGAATTTCGAACGACTTACGCCACAGTGTGGGTGATTAAAGAGGCCGGATTGTAATAATTGTACACTCCGGAGTCAATTCTCTTTCCTTATATCCCGTTTTTTTTCACGTGGTTTTGTGTAAAAAACAGGCAGCGTTGACGCCGTAAGGCGACCGTTACTCGCTGGGGGTAAGAATTATACGGGCTGGTGGATAAAGCGCAAGGATCGCTCGGGATCTTTATTAGATCGTTTAAGCAGTAAAGCATCTTTACTCATTAATTTTTTCAATATGCGCGCGAAAACCTGCAGCACTTCTCCAGGATCGTTTACACTTAGCCGATTCTGGATCATCCTGTGGATAAATCGGGAAGAATCTGTGAGAAACAGAAGATCTCTTTCTCAGTTTACGCTATGATCCGCGGTCCTGATCGTTTCATTGGATCCTGATCGGGTAAAAATTGCAGATAGCAATTCGCACGTCACCCTTTGCATAGGGTCTTGTCGATGTGCGTCAACAATCATGAATGTTTCAGCCTTTGTCATTTATCGACTTTTGTTCGAGTGGAGTCCGCCGTGTCACTTTCGCTTTGGCAGCAGTGTCTTGCCCGATTGCAGGATGAGTTACCAGCCACAGAATTCAGTATGTGGATACGCCCGTTGCAGGCGGAACTGAGCGATAACACGCTGGCTTTGTATGCGCCAAACCGTTTTGTGCTCGATTGGGTAAGGGATAAATACCTCAATAATATTAATGGATTGCTGAATAATTTCTGCGGAGCAGATGCCCCACAGCTGCGTTTTGAGGTTGGTACTAAACCTGTCACGCAAACGCTGAAGACGCCGGTGAATAACATCGTTACACCTGCGCATGTGGCTCAACAAGTGCAACCGCAACGAGTCGCTCCGGCGGCGCGTCCCGGCTGGGATAACGTACCAGCCCCGGCAGAACCTACCTATCGCTCTAACGTCAACGTCAAACATACGTTTGATAACTTCGTTGAAGGTAAATCTAACCAACTGGCGCGCGCGGCGGCACGTCAGGTGGCGGACAATCCTGGCGGCGCCTACAATCCGTTATTCCTTTATGGTGGTACAGGTCTGGGTAAAACCCACCTGCTGCACGCTGTAGGTAACGGCATTATGGCGCGTAAGCCGAACGCAAAAGTGGTGTATATGCACTCCGAGCGTTTTGTGCAGGACATGGTTAAAGCCCTGCAAAACAATGCGATCGAAGAGTTTAAACGCTATTACCGTTCCGTTGATGCGTTGCTGATTGACGATATTCAATTCTTTGCCAATAAAGAACGTTCGCAGGAAGAATTTTTCCACACCTTTAATGCCCTGCTGGAAGGTAATCAGCAGATCATCCTGACATCGGATCGCTATCCGAAGGAGATCAACGGCGTTGAAGATCGTCTGAAATCCCGCTTCGGCTGGGGGCTGACCGTCGCGATCGAACCGCCTGAACTGGAGACGCGCGTCGCGATCCTGATGAAAAAAGCAGATGAAAACGACATTCGTCTGCCGGGTGAGGTGGCGTTCTTTATTGCCAAGCGCCTACGCTCTAACGTGCGTGAACTGGAAGGCGCACTGAACCGCGTGATCGCCAACGCTAACTTTACTGGCCGGGCGATTACTATCGATTTCGTGCGTGAAGCGCTGCGCGATTTGCTGGCATTGCAGGAAAAACTGGTCACCATCGACAATATTCAAAAGACGGTGGCGGAGTATTACAAAATCAAAATTGCGGATCTGCTTTCTAAGCGCCGATCTCGCTCGGTAGCTCGTCCGCGCCAGATGGCGATGGCGCTGGCAAAAGAGCTCACTAACCACAGTCTGCCGGAAATTGGCGATGCGTTTGGTGGGCGTGACCATACTACCGTGCTTCATGCCTGTCGCAAGATTGAGCAGTTGCGTGAAGAAAGCCATGATATTAAAGAAGATTTCTCCAATTTAATCAGAACATTATCTTCGTGACGCTATGAAATTTACCGTTGAACGTGAACATTTATTAAAACCGCTTCAGCAGGTCAGCGGCCCGCTGGGTGGTCGTCCTACACTGCCGATCCTCGGAAACCTGTTGCTACAGGTTGCGGATGGAACGCTTTCTCTGACCGGTACCGATCTCGAAATGGAGATGGTGGCACGCGTGGCGCTGATCCAGGCTCATGAGCCTGGTGCAACCACCGTTCCGGCGCGTAAATTCTTCGACATTTGTCGTGGGTTGCCGGAAGGTGCGGAAATTGCCGTTCAACTGGAAGGCGACCGTATGCTGGTGCGTTCTGGCCGCAGCCGTTTCTCGCTGTCCACATTACCTGCTGCTGACTTTCCGAATCTGGATGACTGGCAGAGCGAAGTCGAATTCACCTTGCCGCAGGCAACGATGAAGCGTCTGATTGAAGCCACGCAGTTCTCAATGGCGCATCAGGACGTGCGTTATTACTTAAACGGTATGTTGTTTGAAACTGAAGGCGAAGAGCTGCGTACCGTGGCGACCGATGGTCACCGTCTGGCTGTTTGTTCTATGCCGGTTGGTCAGTCCCTGCCTAACCATTCGGTGATCGTACCGCGTAAAGGTGTGATTGAATTGATGCGTATGCTCGACGGCGGCGACAATCCGCTGCGTGTGCAGATCGGCAGCAATAACATTCGCGCACACGTGGGCGATTTCATCTTTACCTCCAAACTGGTGGATGGCCGCTTCCCGGATTACCGTCGTGTACTGCCAAAGAACCCGGACAAACATCTGGAGGCGGGCTGCGATATTCTCAAACAGGCGTTTGCCCGAGCGGCAATTCTTTCTAACGAGAAATTCCGTGGCGTGCGTCTGTATGTCAGTGAAAATCAGCTCAAAATCACGGCCAACAACCCGGAACAGGAAGAGGCGGAAGAGATCCTCGACGTCACCTATCCGGGCACTGAACTGGAAATCGGTTTTAACGTCAGCTACGTTCTGGACGTACTTAATGCGCTGAAGTGCGAAAATGTGCGCATTATGCTGACCGATTCCGTATCCAGCGTACAGATTGAAGATGCAGCGTCACAATCCGCAGCTTATGTCGTCATGCCTATGCGCTTGTAAAGAATATCGGGCTATCTTACTTGTTATTCTGGCTCCGGGCAGTGCTCGCAATCCTCACGTACTTCAGTACGCTCCGGTTGCTGTGCGCTGGCCGTAACCAGACTAACTGCGACGATAACGCCCTGGTTATGAGTTGATATGTCGCTATCCCGACTGCTAATCAAAGACTTCCGCAATATCGAAAACGCGGATCTCGCTTTATCCCCTGGCTTTAACTTCCTGGTTGGCGCGAACGGCAGCGGCAAAACCAGTGTGCTGGAAGCCATCTATACACTCGGCCATGGCCGGGCGTTTCGCAGTTTGCAGATTGGCCGTGTGATTCGCCACGAGCAGGAATCGTTTGTCCTCCACGGGCGTTTACAGGGTGAGGAACGCGAGACCTCGATTGGTCTGACGAAAGACAAACAGGGCGACAGTAAAGTACGCATTGATGGCACTGACGGGCATAAGGTCGCAGAACTGGCGCACCTGATGCCGATGCAGCTGATAACGCCTGAAGGGTTTACTTTACTCAACGGCGGCCCCAAATACAGAAGAGCATTCCTTGACTGGGGATGCTTTCACAATGAAGCCGGATTTTTCACCGCCTGGAGCAACCTGAAGCGACTGCTCAAGCAGCGCAATGCGGCACTGCGCCAGGTGAGTCGTTATGAGCAACTGCGCCCGTGGGATAGAGAACTTATCCCGCTGGCGGAACAAATCAGCACCTGGCGCGCGGAGTACAGCGCGGGTATCGCGCAGGATATGGCAGATACCTGCCAGCAGTTTCTTCCCGAATTCTCTCTCTCGTTCTCTTTCCAGCGTGGCTGGGAGAAGGAGACAGATTATGCTGAGGTGCTGGAACGCAGTTTTGAACGCGACCGCATGTTGACCTACACCGCGCACGGCCCGCACAAGGCGGATTTCCGCATTCGCGCCGACGGTGCGCCGGTGGAAGACACGTTGTCGCGTGGGCAGTTAAAACTGCTAATGTGCGCCTTACGACTGGCGCAAGGGGAGTTCCTGACCCGTGAAAGCGGACGGCGCTGCCTGTACCTGATAGATGATTTTGCCTCTGAACTGGATGATGCGCGTCGCGGGCTGCTGGCCAGCCGCTTAAAAGCCACGCAATCTCAGGTCTTTGTCAGCGCAATCAGCGCTGAACACGTTATAGACATGTCCGATGAAAATTCGAAGATGTTTACCGTGGAAAAGGGTAAAATAACGGATTAACCCAAGATAAAATGAGCGAGAAACGTTGATGTCGAATTCTTATGACTCCTCCAGTATCAAAGTCCTGAAAGGGCTGGATGCGGTGCGTAAGCGCCCGGGTATGTATATCGGCGACACGGATGACGGCACCGGTCTGCACCACATGGTATTCGAGGTGGTAGATAACGCTATCGACGAAGCGCTCGCGGGTCACTGTAAAGATATCGTTGTGACGATTCACGCTGATAACTCCGTGTCCGTTACTGATGATGGCCGTGGTATCCCAACCGGTATCCACCCGGAAGAGGGCGTTTCGGCGGCGGAAGTTATCATGACCGTTCTGCACGCAGGCGGTAAATTCGATGATAACTCCTATAAAGTGTCTGGTGGTCTGCACGGCGTAGGTGTATCCGTCGTTAACGCCCTGTCGCAAAAACTGGAGCTGGTGATTCGTCGTGAAGGCAAAGTGCATCAGCAAACTTACGTGCACGGTGTGCCGCAGGCACCGCTGGCGGTAACCGGTGAAACAGAATTGACGGGTACCCAGGTTCGTTTCTGGCCAAGCCACGAAACCTTCACTAATGTCGTTGAGTTCGAATACGACATTCTGGCGAAGCGTCTGCGCGAGCTGTCCTTCCTGAACTCCGGCGTATCCATCCGCCTGCGCGACAAGCGCGACGGCAAAGAAGACCATTTCCATTACGAAGGTGGTATTAAGGCATTTGTTGAGTATCTCAACAAAAATAAAACGCCGATCCACCCAAATATCTTCTATTTCTCCACCGAAAAAGACGGTATTGGCGTTGAAGTTGCGCTGCAGTGGAACGATGGCTTCCAGGAAAATATCTACTGCTTTACCAACAATATTCCGCAGCGTGACGGCGGTACTCACCTTGCAGGCTTCCGTGCGGCGATGACCCGTACTCTGAATGCCTACATGGACAAAGAAGGTTACAGCAAAAAAGCGAAAGTTAGCGCCACCGGTGACGACGCCCGTGAAGGCCTGATTGCCGTCGTATCGGTAAAAGTACCGGATCCGAAATTCTCCTCTCAGACCAAAGACAAACTGGTTTCTTCAGAGGTGAAATCGGCAGTAGAACAGCAGATGAACGAACTGCTGAGCGAATACCTGCTTGAGAACCCGTCCGACGCGAAAATCGTTGTCGGCAAAATTATTGACGCTGCGCGTGCGCGTGAAGCGGCTCGTCGTGCCCGTGAAATGACCCGTCGTAAAGGCGCGCTGGACTTAGCAGGTCTGCCGGGCAAACTGGCTGACTGTCAGGAACGTGACCCGGCACTGTCTGAACTGTACCTTGTGGAAGGGGACTCTGCGGGCGGTTCTGCGAAGCAGGGCCGTAACCGTAAGAACCAGGCGATCCTCCCGCTGAAGGGTAAAATCCTCAACGTTGAGAAAGCGCGTTTCGACAAGATGCTCTCTTCCCAGGAAGTGGCGACGCTGATCACCGCGCTGGGTTGTGGTATTGGCCGTGACGAGTACAACCCGGATAAACTGCGTTATCACAGCATCATTATCATGACCGATGCGGATGTCGACGGCTCGCATATCCGTACGCTGCTGTTGACCTTCTTCTATCGCCAGATGCCAGAAATCGTGGAGCGCGGTCACGTCTATATTGCGCAGCCGCCGCTGTACAAAGTGAAAAAAGGCAAGCAGGAACAGTATATTAAAGACGATGAAGCAATGGATCAGTACCAGATCTCCATCGCTCTGGATGGCGCAACGCTGCATACCAACGCTAATGCGCCGGCCCTTTCCGGTGAGTCGTTAGAAAAACTGGTTTCTGAGTACAATGCGACGCAGAAAATGATCGGCCGTATGGAACGCCGCTTCCCGAAAACGCTGCTGAAAGAGTTGGTTTATCAGCCAACGTTGACAGAAGCCGACTTGGCGAGCGAGCAGACCGTTACCCGTTGGGTTAATGCGCTGGTGACGGAACTGAATGAAAATGAACAGCACGGTAGCCTGTGGAAGTTCGACATTCAGGAAAACACTGAACAAGGGCTGTTCGAACCGATTATTCGCGTGCGTACGCACGGCGTGGATACCGATTACGCACTGGACCACGAGTTTGTGACCGGTGGCGAATATCGCCGTATCTGCACGCTGGGTGAGAAACTGCGTGGCCTGATCGAAGACGATGCGTTTATCGAACGTGGCGAGCGTCGTCAGCCGGTGGCCAGCTTCGAGCAGGCACTGGACTGGCTGGTGAAAGAGTCCCGTCGCGGCCTCGCTATTCAGCGCTATAAAGGCCTGGGTGAGATGAACCCGGAACAGCTGTGGGAAACCACCATGGATCCGGAAAGCCGCCGTATGCTGCGCGTTACTGTGAAGGATGCGATTGCGGCTGACCAACTTTTCACCACCCTGATGGGTGATGCTGTTGAACCGCGTCGTGCATTTATCGAAGAAAACGCCCTGAAAGCGGCGAATATCGATATTTAAGCCAATCTGTAGGCCGGATAAGGCGGTTTACGCCGCCATCCGGCAAGACGTTGTATTGTGCCTGATGGCGCCTTGCTTATCAGGCCTACAAACGACAACCCATCTACAAAAAGGGGAATCCCGATTCCCCTTTCTATCCCCCTTTTCGTAGCTGTTTTTTGAGTGGAATCGCGTTAGCATGAGGACGGACTCATTTAATCCGGGGAACTCATGGCTATCAAACTTATTGCTATCGACATGGATGGCACACTTCTGCTGCCCGATCACACCATTTCACCTGCGGTCAAAACGGCCATTGCCGCGGCGCGCGCGCGCGGTGTGAATGTGGTGCTGACCACGGGGCGCCCATATGCAGGCGTCCACAGCTATCTGAAAGAACTGCATATGGAACAACCCGGTGATTATTGCATTACCTACAATGGTGCACTGGTGCAGAAAGCCGGAGACGGAAGTACCGTCGCGCAAACCGCGCTGAGCTATGATGATTACCGTTTCCTGGAGCAACTCTCCAGGGAGGTCGGCTCGCATTTCCACGCACTCGATCGCAATACGCTGTATACCGCCAACCGTGACATCAGTTACTACACGGTACATGAGTCTTTCGTCGCGACCATCCCACTGGTGTTCTGTGAAGCAGAGAAAATGGACCCGGCGACCCAGTTCCTGAAAGTGATGATGATTGATGAACCAGAGATCCTCGATAAAGCTATCTCGCGGATTCCAGCAGAGGTAAAAGAGAAGTACACCGTGCTGAAAAGTGCGCCGTACTTCCTCGAAATTCTGGATAAACGCGTCAATAAAGGGACGGGCGTAAAATCACTGGCCGATGCGCTGGGAATTAAAGCTGAAGAGATTATGGCGATAGGCGATCAGGAAAATGATATCGCGATGATCGAATACGCAGGCGTAGGTGTTGCAATGGATAATGCTATTTCGTCGGTGAAAGAAGTGGCTAACTTCGTGACGAAATCCAATCTTGAAGACGGCGTTGCCTGGGCAATTGAGAAATACGTTCTCTCCTGATACACGTTGTGCCTGGCTTCGGCCAGGCATAGAACATTAAGAATGTTATAAAAATCATGTTTGTATTATCAGATGTGAAATCGCACATTAATCCCCCCACTTAGCACGTAACTTCTATACTCTCCCCCCTTCTTTTATATTCGGGCGATTCCTGCCTGCAACTATGTTTCCTTATGACTAACACACGCATCCGCCTGGTGTTGATGACGTCTTCCTGTTTGGCTTTTCAAGCCTGGGCTGCGACGGATTCTGGCTCAACATTGACACCGCTGTATGACTATCAGGACGATGGTCAGGCTACTTCTTTGCCGACAAAACCCGCGGCTAAACCAACCGCAAGCCACTCTGTTTTGCCGTTTTTAGGTGAGGAGGCACGTAAACGTGGCTACGACCTGCCTGAGCCGTTTGGCGTGAATATTAACTACATGAATATCAGGCAAAATATTAATGTAGACAGTATTAATTTCAACGGTCTCTCCCTGCGCGGTCACTCATTGGATAACGCGTTTAAAATCAACGTTGGCAATACCCGAGAGAGAAGTAAAACCGAAACCTTAAAACTGGATGCCTGGCTACTGCCTTTTATGAACGTCTATGGCCTGATTGGCTATACCGACGGGCACTCTGTTTCGCAGATAGGTGTAGGAATCAAAGGACCACGTAAATACCGCACACCAGCCAATTTGCAGAATCTGGCATTTCAGCTCGACTTTAAAGGCACAACCTACGGTGTAGGAGCGACTCTGGTTGGCGGAGTGGGCAACTGGTTTACGGCTTTTGATGCCAACTATACGCAAACGCAGTTCGATATCCTTGATGGCAGTATTAATGCCTTTACCGTCTCTCCGCGTGTAGGTTATCGCTTTACCACTCCCGGCGTGGAGGCCCTGCACATGCCATCCGGCAAGTTAAATCTGTGGGTGGGCAGCATGTATCAGGATGTGCAGCAAGAATTTAGCGGCAGCCTGAACGATCTCACAATGCCTTCTGCCGCACTGCAAAAAATGGTGGATATTGCGAACAAGGATGGCAATGGTCGCTTCGATGTTAAACAGCACCTGCAATCACCCTGGAATGTGCTGGTAGGCGCGCAATATGAGTTGACCCGCAACTTTAATATCACCACCGAAATTGGCTTTGCCGATCGTAATAGCTTCTTTGCTGCGGGAGAGTATCGTTTTTGACGCGCATCGGCCTGCTTCTGTTTTTCTGCCTGTTTGCCGGATACGTTCAGTCGGCGCTGCCGACCCGTAACGAGGTTGACGGCTGGCTGAATAAACTGGGCGCCAGCGATAACTTTAACGCCAGTAAAGGTATCGACTGGGGAGTGATGCCTGGGCCGTTTTATACCCCGGAACTGGGGTTGGGGATCGGTACGGCGGTGGTGGGGATGTATCGACCCGATCCGAACGATACGGTGAGTCAAAACTCGACGCTGACGCTGAGCGGTTACTTTAGCTCAACGGGGGCTTTTGGCATCACAATGCAGAATTATGCATTTTTCGCCGACGATCGCTGGCGTTTCTTTCTTAATGGCGCATTAACAGATACCCCAACCTACTACTGGGGACAGGGTTTTAGCGCCGGAGATAAAGATAGCCAAAAACAGCAATATACCGCTCAGGTCCTGGATTTGCGTCCAACGCTATACCGGCGGATAGCACCTAACATCTATCTGGGACTCGGCTGGTCGCTGAATACTCAGCATGCTGCGCAAATGGACGACAACGACCCTCCGAAAATTGAAAACACGCCGCAGGGGGCATCGGTTCTCAGTTCCGGTAGTAGCGTGGAATTGAGTTGGGACGATCGTGATTTCGTCCCTAATCCGCGTAAAGGACAGTATGCCGATGTGCGCTACACCCGCTTTAATCCGGAGGTGGGGAGTGATACCCGGTTTGATGAATACCAGTTGCATTACAGTCGTTACCACTCGCTGGACGATAAAAACGTGCTGGCATGGGAGGCGGATGGCACGTTTACCCGGGGATCGGTGCCGTGGAGCATGATGCCGCTGCTCGGTAGCAATCAACGCATGCGCGGTTATTACGAAGGGCGCTATCGGGATAAGAATGTCGTCAGCGGACAACTTGAGTATCGCCGCAAGCTCGATTGGCGGCACGGCGTGGTCGGTTGGCTGGGCGCAGGTACTATGGGGCCATCATTTAGTGCGCTGGACGACGGACGTTGGCTGCCCTCGGCAGGAGTCGGTTATCGCTTTGAATTCAAGCCGCGCGTCAACGTACGCCTGGATTATGGCATCGGCAAAGGCAGCAGCGGTTTCTATTTTCAGGTTGGAGAGGCATTTTGAGCAGATTGCTGAAAACCACGTCGTTACTGGCATTACTTCTCGCAGGCAGTGCTGGGGCGGTATTACCGGTGGCATTAGATCTGGCTCCGCAGGCAACAGCGAGGGCAACCACCGCGTGGCCTGCTATGCCGCCACAGCCACTGCCTAAAGGGTTACGTCCTTGCTGTGCATTTGGCTACAACTTGCATGCGGAATTTCTGGGCATGCCGGTACCGTTTTATCAGCTGGATAACGTGGTCCCGGCAGGCCACCTTGGATTGCATCAGTACAACGATAGCATGCTGGCCGGGCTGGAAAACCTGAGCGGTTTAAGCCGTGAGAATAACGGTATTCTCTATACCGCCCGTGGCGGTTTTATTGATACCGCCCACGTTCGTGATACCGCTGATATGACGGTCTATATCTTTAGTCAGATCCTGCCGAAACTGGGGCAGGCTTTTACGCTCGATCTGGATACCGAACTGGCCCAGCGCCGGTTGGTGTTTAATGCCTTTACACCACCAACCGATCCAGTCGCGCGATATACGCTGGCAGCCTGGCTGGCCGCTCATCTGGCTTTTCAGGTCGCGGAGTGGCATGAAATTGCGCAATGGTACGGTTTTGAGTCTGTTCCCGGATTTTCTGAAGGTGTTTCTGCTTTTTCGCCAGAAGATCTTTACTCCAACCTGCTTGGTGCCCGCCTGGCGGTGTCACTGATTCTGGAGGGGCAAACGGTTTCTCAGGGGGTTTACGAGGTGGCGATGGGAACGGCGCTTCGGCAGGCACTTGTCCATCTTGGCGCTCAGTCGCCGGAACTCACCCGTTTCCATTTCGATATGCTGGACGGTCGCTGGTGGAACAGTCGGCGTCGGGTGCCGGAAAAATATCTGGTACTGCGGCGTAACTATCAGATGGGGGATAATCGTTTGCCGACACGCGTGCCCGGCGAGCAAGCTGTTCTGCAGCGACTGGCGCTGCCGCACCACTGGCAGGGCGTTGATCTTAATGCTGTCGGAGAGCTGCAACTGTGGCCGGGTACAGCAATGGAGCGGTTACCGCCGCCCATTCGTTACTACACCTTCGAGGACTTCCCCGCTTTGGCAGTGAACGCTCAGCAAGCTGATGCGCTTGCGGCCCGCTAAAGGCTTATGGGATACGCGCTGTGCGTGGTAAAAAGGAGCGGTATTTTTTGTCCGGGACACCGCCATGAAACAAATCACCTTTGCAGCGCGTAATCATCAGCTTACCAATATCAACACCTGGACACCGGACAGCCAGTGGCTGGTCTATGATGTGCGTCCTTCCGGTGCGTCATTTACGGGTGAAACCATTGAGCGAGTGAATGTGCAGGATGGTGAGGTTGACGTCATTTACCGTGCTACACAAGGCGCACATGTCGGCGTGGTGACCGTTCATCCTAAGTCTGAGCAGTATGTCTTTATTCATGGACCAGAAAACCCAGATGAAACATGGCATTACGACTTTCATCATCGCCGTGGTGTGATTGCAACCCAGACCGCAGTGGCGAATCTGGATGCGATGGATATTACCGCGCCATATACCCCAGGCGCGCTGCGTGGCGGTAGTCATGTGCATGTCTTTAGTCCGAACGGTGAGTTTGTTAGCTTCACCTACAACGACCATGTGCTGCATGAGCGTTCTCCGACACTGGATTTACGTAACGTTGGCGTGGCTGTTCCCTGTGGCCCGGTGACTGTGTCAGCAGATCACCCGCGTGAGTACAGCGGTAGCCGCTGGTGTGTGCTGGTCAGTCAGACAACGCCGAAGCCCAAACCGGGCAGTGATGAGATTAACCGTGCTTATGAAGAGGGTTGGGTAGGAAATCATACGCTGGCCTTTATCGGCGATACGTTGTCTGTCAGTGGCGAAAAAGTACCGGAACTGTTTATCGTTGATTTGCCACGCCATGAAAGCGGCTGGAAACAGCCTGGCGATGCACCTCTGGAGGGAACGGAAGCAACAATGCCTGCGCCACCAGCCGGCATCGTTCAGCGACGCCTGACGTTTACTCACGATCGCGCCTTCCCGGGGCTGGTGAATCAACCGCGCCATTGGGTACGCAGCAATCCAAAGGCATCCGAAATTGCGTTTCTGATGCGCGATGACAACGGTATCGTGCAGTTATGGCTCATTACCGTGCAAGGGGGGGAGCCGCGTCAACTAACCCGTAGCGCCACGGATATTCAGTCGGCATTCAACTGGCATCCGTCGGGGCGATGGTTGGGATTTGTGCTGGAAAACCGAATTGCCTGCTGCGATGCGCAGACGGGAGAGATTGAATTTTTAACGACCAGCCATGGCAACCCACCTTCAGCAGATGCGATTGTCTTCTCTCCTGATGGCCGACAGGTTGCCTGGATGGAAGACGTCGACGGTTTCCGCCAGCTATGGGTGACAGAAACCGGACGTTAACTTAAGGCGCAGGCATTTGAGCTGGGGGGATAACGGCGTTGGTGGCTTGCGTTTTCTCCTCGCTCTTTTCTACGCGAGATCGGACCGAGTTATCTTTGCGAAAGAGATCCCACGGGAGCAGTACCGTATCCAGAACCGCAGTAAAAGGCATATCCAGAATAGCTAACGACTTTGTTCCCCAGTTCGTATCGCTATCGCCAATCATTGTGGCGCTGGCACGGGTGCCTGGATAGGTCCCTTCTTTCCCTCCGGTATGTGACATCACGCTGGAGCAGCCGCTTATAAAAACCATCCCGCTGCACATCATCAGTGTTAACACCATTTTTTTTATCATCATTATTTCATCTGCTAATCATCGTGTTTGCATGGTGAGTTAAAGCGATCCGTTGCGAAAATAACATCACCATCTTGTCGCAATGTGGCGGCAATCGCGATTTAACGATAACGACTGCTCCCCCCAGTGTATGCAATAGACAACAAACTGCAAAAAAAGTCAGAGGAGTACGCTTGAAAAGTTTGTATTAAGACCCATTTTTAGGGTGTAGACAAATGAAGGGCATGCCTGATGGGTGTCCTGGCTACCTGACCTGTCCAAGATGGAAGGTCCAACATTCTCGCTGATTTCAGGAGCTATTGATTATGCGTAACTTTGATTTATCCCCGCTATACCGTTCTGCTATTGGATTTGATCGTCTGTTTAACCTGTTGGAAAACAACCAGGGCCAAAGCAATGGTGGCTACCCTCCGTACAACGTTGAGCTGGTAGACGAAAACCATTACCGCATTGCAATTGCCGTTGCGGGCTTTGCTGAAAGCGAGCTGGAAATTACCGCTCAGGATAATTTGCTGGTGGTGAAAGGCGCGCATGCGGACGAGCAAAAAGAACGTACTTACCTGTACCAGGGTATTGCCGAACGCAATTTCGAACGCAAGTTCCAGTTAGCGGAGAACATCCACGTTCGCGGCGCAAACCTGGTAAACGGTCTGCTGTATATCGAGCTTGAGCGCGTGATTCCTGAAGCGAATAAACCGCGCCGCATCGAAATCAACTAATTTATCTGTCGGGCCGCTTGCGCGGCCCCGCGAAGCACAGGCTTGCCGTCAGGGAGCCGAAAGGTACTTACTCGCTTCTTAGAAGGAGAATATTATGCGTAACTACGATTTATCCCCACTGCTGCGTCAATGGATCGGTTTTGACAAACTGGCCAATGCATTACAAAACGCCGGTGAAAGCCAAAGCTTCCCACCCTATAACATCGAAAAGAGCGATGATAACCACTACCGCATTACCCTTGCGTTAGCCGGTTTCCGCCAGGAAGATTTGGATATTCAACTGGAAGGCACACGTCTGACCGTAAAAGGTACGCCGCAGCAGCCGGAAAAAGAGACCAAATGGTTGCATCAGGGGCTGGTCACTCAATCATTCAGCCTGAGCTTTACGCTGGCTGAAAATATGGAAGTCTCCGGTGCAAGCTTCACCAATGGCTTGCTGCATATTGATTTGACCCGTAATGAGCCTGAAACCATTGCTCCACAACGTATCGCCATCAGCGAACGTCCCGCATTAAATAGCTAAATAGCTCCAAGCCTTTGCCCCGCCAGAAATGACGGGGCTTTTTTGTGCTTTACCACCCATACATTGCGCCTGTACTCTGCGAGAATCCATTTACTTAATGATGTTATTCACAGGGAACAGAAGAATGAGTGATATAGCATTGACGGTCAGCGTTCTGGCATTGGTGGCGGTTGTCGGGTTATGGATCGGCAACATTAAAGTACGGGGCGTTGGTTTTGGCATCGGAGGCGTGCTGTTTGGCGGTATCATCGTCGGACACTTTGTCGATCAGGCAGGGATGACCCTGAGCGGCGATATGCTGCATTTTATTCAGGAATTTGGCCTGATACTCTTCGTCTATACCATCGGCATCCAGGTCGGGCCGGGTTTCTTTGCTTCACTGCGTGTTTCGGGACTGCGTCTGAACCTGTTTGCAGTGCTGATCGTAATTATCGGGGGACTGGTCACCGCGCTTCTGCATAAGATCTTCGCTATTCCGCTGCCCGTGGTGCTGGGGATCTTCTCCGGCGCGGTCACTAATACGCCCGCACTGGGTGCCGGGCAGCAAATTCTGCGCGATCTGGGTACGCCGGGGGATGTGGTCGATCAGATGGGGATGAGCTATGCCATGGCTTATCCTTTCGGTATTTGCGGTATTTTGCTCACGATGTGGCTGATGCGCCTCATTTTCCGCGTGAACGTGGAGTCCGAGGCTCAGCAGCATGAATCAACCCTGACCAACGGTCATACGCTGATTCAGACGATGAACATTCGTGTTGAAAACCCGAACCTCAATAATATGGCGATTCAGGATGTCCCCATTCTGAACAGCGACAAAATCATCTGTTCACGCCTGAAGCGAGATGAAACGTTAATGGTGCCGTCGCCGGGGACGATTATCCAGATGGGCGATCTGCTCCACCTGGTCGGACAGCCAGGCGATCTGCATAATGCGAAGGTGGTGATTGGGCAGGAAGTGGACACTTCACTGTCAACGCGGGGCACGGATTTGCGCGTTGAACGTGTCGTTGTGACCAACGAAAAGGTGCTTGGCAAGCGGATCCGCGACCTGCACTTTAAAGAACGTTACGACGTGGTGATTTCCCGTCTGAACCGCGCGGGCGTTGAACTGGTCGCCAGCAGCGATGCCAGCCTGCAATTTGGCGATATCCTGAATCTGGTGGGGCGACCTTCGTCGATTGATGCCGTTGCCAATGTTGTGGGTAACGCACAGCAAAAACTGCAGCAGGTGCAGATGTTGCCGGTGTTTATCGGGATCGGGCTTGGGGTTTTGTTGGGTTCAATCCCGCTGTTTATCCCCGGTTTCCCGGTGGCATTAAAACTAGGGTTGGCCGGTGGACCACTGATTATGGCGCTGATTTTGGGGCGTATTGGCAGTATCGGTAAGCTGTACTGGTTTATGCCTCCCAGCGCGAACCTGGCGTTGCGTGAGCTAGGTATTGTGCTCTTTCTCGCGGTGGTTGGGCTGAAATCCGGCGGCGATTTTGTGAATACGCTGACGCAGGGCGACGGTCTGAGCTGGGTGGGCTACGGTATTTTCATTACCGCCATTCCGCTGATTACTGTCGGTTTACTGGCACGTATCTTTGCCAAAATGAACTATCTGACGCTGTGCGGCATGCTGGCAGGGTCGATGACGGACCCTCCTGCGCTGGCATTCGCTAACAACCTGCACGCCACCAGTGGCGCAGCCGCTCTCTCCTACGCCACCGTTTACCCGTTGGTGATGTTCCTGCGCATTATTACTCCGCAACTGCTGGCGGTGCTCTTCTGGGGATTAGGTTAAAACTGACCTATCCAGCCAGCATATCCAGGAATGCCTGATGCGCTGCGCTTATCAGGCCTACATCTGCATCGTTCACTGTAGGCCGGATAAGACGTCAGTCGCCATCCGGCATCACCAAGCACATCTCTCTTTTCCATTGTCTCATCACATTACGCTCCCTTTCGTTTGCGAATCAGGTTCATACTCCTTCCCTGTTCCGGTATAACGACCAGACAATAATATTGAAGGAGTCGTCATGAAGATTTCCCGCCTTGGGGAAGCGCCGGATTACCGCTTCTCACTGGCAAATGAGCGTACGTTTCTGGCGTGGATCCGCACTGCGCTGGGTTTTCTGGCGGCGGGCGTTGGTCTTGATCAACTGGCCCCGGACTTTGCTACGCCGGTCATCCGTGAGGCACTTGCTTTGTTGCTGTGTCTGTTTGCAGGGGGGCTGGCGATCTACGGTTATCTGCGCTGGTTGCGAAATGAAAAGGCGATGCGTCTGAAAGAGGATATGCCGTACACCAACAGCCTGCTGATTATCAGCGTTATGTTGACGCTTGTGGCGGTGATTGTTATGGCGCTGGTGCTGTATGCCGGATAGTCGTAAGGCTCGTCGCCAGTCCGATCCTGGTCTACAACCGGAACGGACATCGCTGGCCTGGTTTCGTACGTTGCTAGGCTATGGTGCACTGATGGCGCTGGCGATTAAGCATAACTGGCATCAGGCGGGAGCGTTATTCTGGGTTTCGATAGCTGTGCTGGCAATTGTGGCGATTATTCTCTGGCGCTACACCCGCAGCCGTAACCTGATGGATGTTACGCATAGCGATTTTTCTGAATCTCGCGCGGTGCGTGACAAATTTATGATCTCCCTCGCGGTGTTATCCCTTGCAATACTGTTTGCTGTAACACACGTTCGCCAACTTATCGTATATATCGGGAATTTTGCATGACAGTATGTGAGGACATGGATGTTAGTGAGGGTATTTTAAAGGTGGTGATTGATCACCAGAAGAGTTTACAACCTATTGAACTGTACCGTGATTTACGACAAGGAGATGTTCGCCTCGTACAGTTTATCCCGCTGATTAAGCGCGATGAAGCAGGCAACCTGACGGCTGAATCTGTCACACCAGAAGGGTGGGGGCAGTTTTTAAATACGATATTTGATATCTGGGTTCGTGAAGATATTAATCGGGTATCTATTCAGCTTTTTGATAAAACGCTGCGTCGATGGTGTGGACTGGCGGTACAAATGGAACGGCAATCGACCTTACCGCAGAGCGCGCGTTGCCGGTCATGTTCCTTATCGCAATTTTACCGTGGTGATTGCCCGGTGCATGGGGATATTCACGGGGAAAACGTGCTGTGTGCGGGATATCAGGCCTTCTTTGAACACTCATCACCCCATATGCGCGTCATGCGCGATCTGATTAAACAGCATCGCTCACCGATGGAGCTGATGGCGATGCTGCGTTGAGATCAGCGGGGGTTAGCGTCCTTTTGCCAGGTATTGCGCCATTTCGGCCTCAGGAACCATACCGCCGCCGGTCGCCCATACCAGATGAGTGGCGTTTTTGAGCTGTTCTGCACTGAATCCATGCATCTGCTGGTAATCCGTGGAGGCACAAACGTGTTGCGGACCAGCCATGCCAGCCAGTGCTGACGGCTCAAGACGAATACCTTCCTCCTGTGCCAGCCAGCCCAGCATGTCATACATGGTCTGGTCTTCCAGCGTGTACAGACCGTCGAGCAGACGTTCCATCGCCCGGCCTACAAAGCCCGATGCGCGACCGACTGCCAGCCCATCTGCCGCCGTCAGGTTGTCGATGCCGATATCCTGCACGGAAATCGTGTCGTGCAGTCCGGTGTAAATCCCCAACAGCATGCACGGTGAATGAGTCGGCTCTGCGAAGAAGCAATGAACGTTGTCACCGAATGCCAGCTTCAGACCAAATGCCACCCCGCCAGGGCCACCACCCACACCGCACGGCAAGTAAACAAACAGTGGATGGTCAGCATCTACCACACGTCCCTGCTGGGCAAACTGGGCCTTCAGGCGCTGTCCGGCAACCGCATAACCTAAAAACAGCGTGCGAGAGTTTTCATCGTCGATAAAGAAACAGTTCGGATCGGACTCTGCCGCCTTACGCCCTTGTTCAACTGCCACACCGTAATCTTCTTCGTACTCCACAACGGTAACGCCGTGGCTGCGCAGCTTAGCCTTTTTCCATGCGCGCGCGTCGGCAGACATGTGTACCGTCACCTTAAAGCCGATGCGGGCGCTCATGATGCCGATAGACATCCCCAGGTTGCCGGTTGAACCTACCGCGATGCTGTACTGGCTAAAGAACTGTTTGAACTCGGGCGAAAGCAGCATGCTGTAATCATCATTTGTCGTCAGCAGACCTGCTTGCAGTGCCAGTTTTTCGGCGTGTGTCAGCACTTCATAAATACCGCCACGGGCTTTGATTGAGCCAGAAATTGGCAGGTGGCTGTCTTTCTTCAGCAGAATTTCGCCGTTGATAGGCTGTCCGTACTCTTTTTCCAGCCGCTTCTGCATGGCGGGAATGGCGGTCAGCTCAGACTCGATAATGCCGCCGGTCGCCGCCGTTTCCGGGAAGGCTTTTGCCAGGTACGGCGCGAAGCGCGTCAGACGGGCGTGGGCGTCCTGAACGTCGTGCTCAGTCAGGCCAACATACGGTAAACCTTCCGCAAGAGAGGTGGTGCCAGGGTTAAACCAGGTCGTTTCCTTGAGAGCGACCAGATCTTCCACTAAAGGATACTGGGCGATAAGTGTTTGAATGTTTTCCATAGTCAGTCTCGTTGCGCTTAGATAATAAAGGAAAGCAGGAATGTGCACGCCAGTGCAATAACGGACGCGATAAATGTCGCGGTCGTATAGTATTTGAACGTCTCATTCAGAGTGGCTCCGCAGTACTGCTTCACCAGCCAGAAGAGGGAATCTGTAACGATTGTGCAGCCAATTGCACCGGAACCGATGGCAATAGCGATGATTTCCGGGCTGACGTTTGGGTAAAGCGGTAGCATAGGGGCCACAATCGCTGTCGCACCCATCATGGCAACGGTGGCTGAACCCACTGCAGCATGCAGGATCAGTGCTACCAGCCATGCCAGCAGAATCGGGTGCATGTGCATATTCGAGAGGATCAGCGCGAGGGTATCCGCCAGCCCACTGCTTTTCAGGATAGCGTTGAATGCGCCGCCTGCGCCGATAATCAACAGAATATTGGCTATGGAGCCAAAACCATTTTCGGTATGCGTCAGTAGCGCGCCCATGCCGATATGCTGACGCAAACCGAGGATGTAATAGGCCACGAAAACGGCGATAAACATCGCGGTGATTGGGTTACCAATAAACTCCAGCAGCGTATAAACCGCGCTGCCTTTCGCCATATTCAGCTCAGCGACGGTCTTCATCAGCATCAGGCCAATCGGCAGCAGCACGGTAAACAGCGTAGCACCGAGCGATGGCAGTGTACTTTCGTCGCGAACCTTCAGGTCGGAAAACTCAGCCGGAACCGGTTTAAACGGCAGACGGTTGCCGAGAAATTTCAGGTATAGCGGCCCGCCGATAAGCGAAGCCATCAAGCCAACCAGTAAACCATAAACAATTACGGTGCCAATATCCGCGCCCAGCTTGTTCGCCACAAACAGGGCGGCCGGATGTGGCGGTACCACGCAATGTACAGCCATCAGCGCAGTACACAGCGGGATCGCCAGTTTCAGCAGTGAGGTGTTGGTTTTTTTAGCAATAGAAAAAGCCAGTGGGATCAACAACACCACGCCGACTTCGACAAACAGTGTGATGCCGCAAATCAACCCGACCAGTACCATAATGACGTCAGCCGAAAGCCAGCGACAACGCTGCAACGTCAGACCGATGCGTTCCGCCGCGCCGGATACTTCCATCATTTTGCCGAGAATGGTACCAAGACCGATAACGGCAGCGAGAAAGCCCAGCGTACCGCCTATGCCACTCTCAATGGCGTTGACCATATCCAGCGGTCCCATGCCCATCATCGTACCCACGAAGAAGCTGGCTAACAGCAGTGCCAGAAACGGGTGGAATTTGAACTTCACGATGGTCAAAACGATTAATACGATGCTTATCAGCAGCGTACTCACAACCCAGATTTGAGAGTGCATAACTCACCTTGCCCTGTGATTAATATAGGGGTATTGGACAAAAATAAGGCACAGTCTGACAAACGATAAAAATCCCCTTTCACATGAGCCAGATTGAATCAAATGAGTGATTTACATCTAATTACGCATTATTTATGCGATATGGTTCACCTTGATTCACCTTTATGCTGATTTTTACAGCGGTTTTTTTTACACTCCGGCGAATAATTCAGGATGAAAGAGGTGAATATGGACCCCCTTCGTGAAGTCAGAAATCGGCTGCTCAATGGTTGGCAACTCTCAAAACTGTATACCTTTGAAGTGGCGGCCAGACATCAGTCGTTTGCGCTGGCGGCAGACGAACTTTCCTTAAGCCCCAGCGCCGTCAGCCACCGAATTAATCAGCTTGAAGAAGAGTTGGGGATTCAGCTGTTTGTTCGCTCTCACCGCAAAGTGGAGCTCACTCACGAAGGTAAACGGGTGTTCTGGGCGTTGAAATCGTCGCTGGATACGCTGAATCAGGAAATCCTCGATATCAAAAACCAGGAACTTTCCGGGACGCTCACTGTGTACTCACGCCCCTCCATCGCACAGTGCTGGCTGGTTCCGGCGCTCGGTGATTTTACCCGTCGCTATCCGTCGATATCTCTGACCATGCTGACTGGGAATGACAACGTCAATTTGCAACGTGCCGGGGTTGATCTGGCCATT
Organism: Citrobacter sp. Igbk 14; assembly: GCF_028069825.1. Classification (NCBI taxonomy): domain Bacteria; kingdom Pseudomonadati; phylum Pseudomonadota; class Gammaproteobacteria; order Enterobacterales; family Enterobacteriaceae; genus Citrobacter; species Citrobacter sp. Igbk 14. Next base: position 31,018 of record NZ_JANEWM010000023.1, on the reverse strand, counting down.
TATTTTGACGATGCCCCCTCTGCACAGCTCACGCACCATTTCCTGATGGATGAAGAGATCCTGCCGGTATGCAGCCCGGACTATGCCCGTCGTTATGACCTTACGGGGTCGTTAGTGAATCTGCCGCACTGCACGTTGTTGCACGATAGACAGGCATGGAGTAACGACTCCGGGACCGATGAATGGCACAGTTGGGCGCAGCATTTTGCCGTGAATTTGCCGACATCATCAGGTATCGGCTTCGATCGTTCTGATTTAGCGGTCATTGCGGCGATGAACCATATCGGCGTAGCGATGGGACGAAAGAGACTGGTACAAAAGCGCCTCGACAGCGGGGAACTGGTCGCGCCTTTCGGTGATATGGCGCTGAAATGCCATCAACACTATTACGTCACCACGTTACCCGGCAGGCAGTGGCCAAAAATCGAGGCATTTATTGGCTGGCTGCAGGAGCAGGTTAAATAAACGGGCCGCGAATATTTTTTACGCTTTCTCTCTACACCAGGTATCAAAAATCATGCTAAATACGTGATATCACACCTGATGATTTGCGTAAGGACGACCGTGTTAAAGCCGATTGTTTCCCTCTTACTGTTAGCCAGTGCCGCCGTGTATGCCGCACCCCCTGCGCTGACGGCGGCGTTGTATGCACAGCAGCTTGGGGTTGGAATGGACGTCGATTGGGCTCGCACCGATCGCGGTATCCGCGAGTTCGATCCGCTGGTGGTACGGGATTTCAAGGCGAAGGGGATCTCTCATGTGCGTATTCGTGTGGCGGGTGAGCCAACAGAAGCCAGACTCATCCATTTGCGCAAGCTGGTAGAGGCTTGCGAGCAATACGGCGTGATCCCGATTATTGCTTATCAGGCTGATGAATATAAAAAAGACCCCAATAGCGGCAATGAAAAAGAGGTGGTTAACTGGTGGGTAGCGGTGGCGCATTACTTTGGTCAAAGTTCGCCGTTGCTGGGCTTTGACCTGATTTATGAGCCTGCCGATAAGCTTAATCACAATCAGACTTCGCTCAATCGGGTGTATGACAAAACCATTCGTACTATCCATGCCATCGACCCGCAGCGGATGATTTTCATTGCGCCGCGCCTGCGCGCGGCACCGGAAGATTTGCCTAATCTGAAATTACCGCCGCAAAGCCAGAATACCGTTCTGGCTGAATGGCATATCTTCCCGTGGGGGCCGCTAAAAAATAACGGTAAGTACCCCTGGACGTCGGGGACTGCGGCAGAAAAAGCCGCCATTCGCGCCCGTATTAATACGGCTATTCACTGGCAACAGAAAACGGGGCACGTCAGTTGGGTGGGGGGCTGGTCACCGGGAGAAACCATCAAAAATACGCCTTCTGCCGCGCAAACTGCATTTGCACGGTTTATGGCATGTGAACTGCGCAAGGCAAAAATCCCCTATGCAATCAATGCTGATACGCAGTTTTATGATGGTGAAGAAGGTGCCTGGCGTCCCGCACTGGAGCCGTTGATTAATACGATGATTGCGCCTGAATGTGAAAAGCCCGGCGATAAGCCGGGCCATCATGCGCTTAAACCGCCTGTCCCTGATGCGACACGCGTGACGCCAGCGGCAGCCAGCACACAAAAATCAGCAGCCCCATAAGGGTCATCAGCAGCCCGAGGCTGGCTTGTCCGGTCTGCGGTAGCATCGCGGAGAGCCACGCCAGCACGCCAGAGCCAATGTTCTGTAAGCCTCCAACCAGCGCGCCGGCAGTACCTGCCAGGAACGGGAAAGGTTCCATTGCGCCGCTGGTTGCCAGTGGGAACAACATCCCCGCACCGAAGAAGAACAACGCGGCAGGAACCAGCAGTGTCCAGACGTTCATCACATCAAACAAACCTGGGATCCACATCATCAACCCGGCAACCAGACAGCAGGTAACCGACTGCCACATTAGCGTTGAAAATCGCTTGTTAGGGCGACCGGCGAACCATGCGCCGAAAAACGCCGCCGGAATAGGCAGAATAAACAGGATACTGACCGCCATGCTGCTTAAACCCAGCACCGCGCCCATCAATACCCCAGAGCAGGCTTCGAAGACGGCAACGCCTGCCAGTCCGCCGATCAACATCAGCACATAACAAGTGAATGCGCCGTTGCCAAACAGGGTTTTGTAGCTGGCAATCAGCCGTGGACGTGGCGCGCCAGCAGGCCGTGTTTCCGGCATCCAGCGCGCCATGCTAAATGTGACGCCTGCACACAGAATCAGCAGAAAAATATAGCAAGCGCGCCAGTTCCACAGCGTATCCAGCATGCCGCCAATCAGCGGTGCCAGCAGTGGACTGACCAGGATACCCATATTTAACAAACTATTCGCGTGACGAAGCTGAGTACCTTCATACAGGTCTCGCGGTAGGGTTCGCGCCATCACACCGCCAACGCCCGTGCCCATCCCCTGGATGGCACTGGCGATGATCAATACCGTCAGACTATGGGTAGTAATGGCGACCAGCGTAGCCAGCATAAAAATAGACATCCCGGCGAGGATCACCGGGCGACGACCTACGCGGTCGGAAAGCGGGCCGTAAAACAGTTGTGACACGCCGTAGGTCAGGAGGTAGGCAGCCATTACGCTTTGCACCGCGCCTTCGCGAACGTTCAGTTCACGCGCCATATCAGCAATCGCAGGGATATAAATGGTTTGCGCCATCTGACCCACCGCCACCAGTAATACCAACATCAACAACAAATTGACGCTTCTATGCCTTTTCATTTCGCTGATTACTTTTCAAATGAAGAAAAAATAAGAATAAGGTGCTGCACTTTCCCATAAATGCGCGTGGAATCTACCACAACAGAAAAAGAAGGCCAGATAGTGGGCTGGAATGTTTCAACGATGAACGGCAGGAAATGTAAACAAATAGCGGCAACAAATGTTGCCGGATTGCATCAGGTCGACAGCGCGATTATGACAAACGTAGCAATACTGCGCCGGCGGCAATACCTGCGGCCGCGATAAGGCGTACTCCGGCGACTTTCTCTTTTAGCAGCAACCAGGCGAGCAGTGCGCCAAACAGAATGGATGTTTCACGCAGTGCGGCTACCACCGCCAGCGGGGCCTGAGTCATCGCCCACAGTGCCAGCCCGTAAGAGCCCATGGTGCCAATACCGCCAAGAATACCTTTCTTCCACTGGTGTGCCAGATAGCGGGAGGCTTCGCGGCGTCTGGCAATCATCGCCCAGCTCAACAAGCAGGAGCCGTTCAGGAAGAAGGTCCAGAGCGTGTAGCCCAGAGCAGTCTCTGAAAGCCGAACACCGGTGCCATCAACCAGCGTATAGCCGGCAATAAAACAGGCATTGATGAGCGCCAGAACGATCCCTCGTTGTGAACTGCTGCGTCCGTTAAATGCCATGCCGAGGATCGCCAGGCAGATTGTGGCAATCCCCACCCAGGCCAGCATTGACAGACTATCGCCGAGAAACAGGACGCTGATGATAGCGACCAACAATGGGGCGGTGCCGCGCATGATGGGATAGGTCTGGCTCATGTCCGAAACCTGATAGGTTTTGGCAACCAGGACGGTGTACACCACCTGTAATGCGGTTGAAATCGCCAAAAATGGCAGGCTGGCGGCAGAGGGTTGGGGGGCGAAGGGCAAGAGAATCAGAGCCATAATCGCAGCCGAGCCGCTCACGCTGATAGCCGAGTACAGCTTGTCATTTCCTGCTTTAACAATGGCGTTCCAGCTGGCATGAAGCAGCGCGGCGAACAGTAAAATGCAGAAAACAGAAAGAGTCATAGCGGTATTCTTCCCTGAGAATGTCATAAAAACGTAACATATTGGCGCGACACAAGCACCTGGGAGAAGGTGAAAGGGGAGCAGGTGACAACCCGCTCCCCTTAAGTGCGACTTGAATCTGAACTATTTTATATACTTCAGAACAGCATCAAGCAGTTGCAGTGCTGCAACGATGAGTTTGAGGATAAGAATAGCGATATCCACGAGGCTCATACGCTCTCCTTTTGGTACAAGGAGCACGGTGCTGGCGTACCTCGCCGCTGCCTGTTGCCAGCACCTTTGTTGACGTAACACAGTGTGCTCACTTCGGGGGTTAAGGCGCTGACGGCACCACCCGTTTCAGCCAGGACTTTGTTGCACCGGTAAAACAGCGGCCCCCTCGCGCACTGCGAACATTCACAGTATAGATAAATACTGTATGTATGAACAGTATTTTATGGACAAAATCCGCAAAGCGATCCATACTCAGAAACGTCAAAATCCGTACCTTAAATTGCGCGTTCGTTCCCGATCGCGTATACTTCTTGCGTTGACGTAACACAGTGTGTTCTGCGGTTACCAGCCGCAAACCCTGAAAAAAACCTCGCCCCGGCGAGGTTTTTTGTTTTTACATTGCGTACAGCTAAACGTGATCTTTGACGCATTTTTGCGCAGATGAAAAATTTTCCATTGTCACGCTGAAAAACCTGTGTTTGTATAAATCCTGTTAACCAACAAACAGACAAGGTCCCTAATGAACCCTTCCATGCTGACTGCGACCCTACTAAAAACTGCGCCATCTCGCGCAGCGGTCGTCGTGCGTGTGGTGGTGGTCGTCGGCAATGCGCCGTAGGGTCCGGAACAACACACGATTCCAAAACCCCGCCGGCGCAAACCGGGCGGGGTTTTTCGTATAAGAGACCTGCCCGGAGCAAAGGCCCAGAATAAAAGGACTGGAGCATGGCAAGTTCGGGCATCACATCCAAGCGTACGCGCTTTACGGGCGCAGAATTCATCGTTCATTTCCTGGAACGTCAGGGAATTAAAGTCGTCACCGGTATTCCTGGCGGCTCAATTCTCCCCGTCTACGACGCCTTAAGCCAAAGCACGCAAATCCGTCATATCCTGGCGCGCCACGAGCAGGGTGCGGGGTTTATCGCCCAGGGGATGGCACGAACCGAGGGTAAACCTGCGGTGTGTATGGCCTGTAGCGGGCCGGGGGCAACTAACCTGGTTACTGCTATCGCCGATGCGCGCCTGGACTCTATTCCGTTGGTGTGTATCACCGGGCAGGTTCCGGCCTCTATGATCGGCACTGACGCCTTCCAGGAAGTTGACACCTACGGCATCTCTATCCCCATCACCAAACACAATTATCTGGTTCGCCATATCAATGAATTACCGCAGGTCATGAGCGATGCCTTCCGCATTGCGCAGTCAGGACGCCCAGGCCCGGTGTGGATAGACATACCTAAGGACATTCAAACAGCCGTATTTGACATTGAAGAGATGCCGGAGCCTGCAAAAAAAGCCCCTGCGCCAACCTTTAGCGCGGACAGCGTTCGCGATGCTGCCGCCATGATCAATGCGGCACAACGTCCGGTGTTGTATCTCGGCGGCGGCGTGATTAACGTACCTGAGCGCGTACGTGAGCTGGCGGAAAAAGCGATGCTGCCCACCACCATGACCTTAATGGCGCTGGGCATGTTGCCAAAAGCGCATCCGCTGTCGTTAGGTATGCTGGGCATGCACGGCGCACGCAGCACTAACTTTATTCTGCAAGAAGCTGATTTATTAATTGTTCTTGGCGCACGTTTTGATGACCGGGCGATTGGTAAAACCGAGCAGTTCTGCCCGAATGCAAAGATTATCCACGTGGATATCGATCGTGCCGAGCTGGGTAAAATCAAACAGCCGCATGTGGCCATTCAGGCGGATGTGAATGAGGTGCTGGAACAGCTGATCCCATTGATTGAGGCGCAGTCGCGCGACGCGTGGCATCACATGGTGGCGGATTTGCAGCGTGAATTTCCATGTACCATTCCACAGGAAAGCGATCCGCTCAGCCATTATGGGCTGATTAACGCCGTTGCGGCTTGCGTAGACGATAGCGCCATCATCACTACTGACGTGGGTCAGCATCAGATGTGGGCAGCGCAGGCCTACCCGCTGAATCGCCCACGTCAGTGGCTGACGTCTGGTGGTCTGGGGACCATGGGCTTCGGTCTGCCCGCAGCGATTGGTGCGGCGCTGGCGAACCCGGACAAGAAAGTGCTGTGCTTCTCCGGTGACGGCAGCCTGATGATGAATATTCAGGAAATGGCGACTGCCAGTGAAAATCAGCTGGATATTAAAATCATCCTGATGAATAACGAAGCGCTGGGTCTGGTGTATCAGCAGCAGAGCCTGTTCTATAAACAAGGCGTGTTTGCTGCGACCTATCCGGGGATGATTAACTTTATGCAGATTGCCGCCGGTTTTGGTCTCGAAACCTGCGATTTAAATCATGAAGCGGATCCACAGGCGGCGCTGCAGGAGATAATCAATCGTCCAGGACCTGCGCTGATCCACGTACGTATTGATGCAGAAGAAAAAGTGTACCCGATGGTACCGCCGGGTGCGGCAAACACTGAAATGGTGGGGGAATAAGCCATGCAACAGCAGACTCATGACAACGTAATCCTGGAACTCACCGTACGCAATCACCCGGGTGTAATGACCCACGTTTGTGGACTGTTTGCCCGCCGTGCGTTCAACGTGGAAGGTATCCTCTGTCTACCGATTCAGGACAGTGATAAGAGCCGTATCTGGCTATTGGTGAATGACGACCAACGTCTGGAGCAGATGATAAGCCAGATCGACAAACTGGAAGATGTGGTGAAAGTGGCGCGCAACCAGTCTGATCCCTCAATGTTTAACAAAATTACCGTCTTCTTCGAGTAATCCGCTCAAGGCAGAGGCCGCTTGAAGGATGACGTGTATATCGTTAAGGTAATCGCCTTTGCTGGATGGCGGCATTCATGCCTTGTCCGGCCTACCTTCTTGTAGGCCAGATAAGCGCAGCGCCATCAGGCGTTTTCCAGCACCAGGACATAACCCATGATTACCGTTGCCCTTATCGACGACCACCTTATCGTCCGTTCCGGGTTTGCCCAACTGTTGGGGCTGGAACCCGATTTGCAGGTTGTGGCTGAGTTTGGCTCAGGTAGCGAGGCGCTGGCAGGATTGCCAGGGCGCGGCGTGCAGGTCTGTATCTGCGATATCTCCATGCCTGACATTTCCGGCCTCGAACTGTTAAGCCAGTTGCCAAAAGGCATGGCGATTATCATGCTCTCCGTCCACGACAGCCCGGCGCTGGTGGAGCAGGCGTTGAACGCAGGGGCGCGAGGCTTCCTCTCAAAACGCTGTAGCCCCGATGAGCTGATTGCCGCGGTGCGTACCGTGGCGACTGGCGGCTGCTATTTAACGCCGGACATCGCCGTCAAACTGGCGGCCGGGCGTCAGGACCCGCTAACCAAACGCGAACGTCAGGTGGCGGAAAAACTGGCGCAAGGGATGGCAGTCAAAGAGATTGCCGCCGAACTGGGCTTGTCACCAAAAACGGTGCACGTCCATCGCGCCAATCTGATGGAAAAGCTGGGCGTCAGTAACGACGTTGAACTGGCGCGGCGGATGTTTGACGGCTGGCAATGAATAGCGTCTTTTCGCGGTGTATCACCGTTGTCGCCTGTTTTTTTATCTTCTCTGCCGCATGGTTTTGCCTGTGGAGCATCAGCCTGCATCTGGTTGAACGCCCGGAGCTGGCAGTGCTGCTGTTTCCATTTGGCCTGCGCCTGGGGTTGATGCTGCAATGTCCGCGCGGCTACTGGCCGGTACTGTTGGGTGCGGAATGGCTGCTTCTGTTTTGGCTGGCACTGGAAGTGGCACTGTCCCATCTGCCACTTTTGGTGATCGGTAGCTTTCTCACCTTACTTCCCGTCGCACTGACCTCACGTTTCCGCCATCAGCGTGACTGGCGCACATTGTTATTACAGGGGGCAGCACTGACCGCGGCGGCATTGCTGCAATCGCTACCATGGCTTGGGCAAGGTGAAGAGGCCTGGACCGTGCTGCTGCTGACGCTCACCGGCGGGTTAACGCTGGCGCCGATCTGCCTGGTATTCTGGCACTATCTGACCAGCACCACCTGGCTGCCGCTGGGACCTGCGGTGGTTTCTCAACCCGTAAACTGGCGCGGACGGCATCTGGTCTGGTATCTGCTGTTGTTCAGTGTCAGCCTGTGGTTGCAGTTGGGTCTGCCGAATGAACTGTCACGCTTTACGCCGTTTTGCCTCGCGCTGCCGATCATTGCACTTGCCTGGCACTATGGCTGGCAGGGGGCGCTGATCGCTACGCTAATGAATGCCATCGCGCTGATTGCCAGCCAGACCTGGCACGACCATCCCGTCGACTTGCTGCTCTCCTTGCTGGCGCAGAGCCTGACCGGTCTGCTGCTCGGCGCGGGTATTCAGCGCCTGCGTGAACTCAACCAGTCGCTGCAAAACGAGCTGGCACGTAATCATCGTTTGGCGGAGCGTTTGTTGGAAACCGAAGAAAGCGTGCGCCGCGACGTGGCACGTGAACTGCATGATGACATTGGGCAGACCATTACCGCGATTCGTACTCAGGCCGGTATCGTTCAGCGGCTGGCTCCGGAAAACGTGGGCGTGAAGCGCAGTGGGGCGCATATTGAGCAGCTTTCACTCGGGGTATACGATTCGGTACGTCGCCTGTTGGGGCGTTTACGCCCGCGCCAGTTAGATGATTTAACCCTGGAGCAGGCTATCCGTTCGTTGATGCGGGAAATGGAGCTGGAAAGTCGCGGTATCGTCAGCCACCTCGACTGGCATATTGATGAATCAGAACTCAGCGAGAGTCAGCGGGTGACGCTGTTTCGCGTCTGCCAGGAAGGACTGAACAATATTGTTAAGCATGCCAATGCCAGCGCGGTGACGTTGCAGGGCTGGCTACAGGATGAGCGGTTGATGCTGGTGATTGAGGACGATGGCAGCGGCCTGCCGCCGGGTTCGAATCAGCAAGGATTTGGCCTCACCGGGATGCGCGAGCGCATTACGGCCCTCGGCGGTAAGCTTTCGATATCCTGTACGCACGGTACGCGGGTCAGCGTCTCTTTGCCTCAGCGTTATGTGTAAGGAATGGCAATGTTTCAGTTTCTAAAAGCCCCGGCGAATGCGCCACTCATTACCAATAAAAGTGAGGTAGATGCCCGTTATCGCTACTGGCGGCGGCATATTCTGACCACCATCTGGCTTGGCTACGCGCTGTTTTATTTCACGCGCAAAAGCTTCAACGCGGCGGTGCCGGATATCCTGATTAGCGGTGTACTGACCCGCAGCGATATTGGCCTGTTGGCGACGTTGTTTTACATCACCTACGGCCTGTCGAAGTTTGTCTCTGGTATCGTCAGCGATCGCTCCAACGCCCGCTATTTTATGGGCATTGGTTTGATTGCAACCGGCGTGGTAAACATCCTGTTCGGTTTCTCGACCTCGCTTTGGGCCTTTGCGTTACTGTGGGCATTGAATGCGTTCTTCCAGGGCTGGGGATCGCCGGTATGCGCCCGTTTGCTGACTGCCTGGTATTCGCGTACCGAGCGCGGTGGCTGGTGGGCGCTATGGAACACCGCGCATAACGTCGGCGGGGCGCTGATCCCGATGGTGATGGCGGCGACGGCGCTGCATTATGGCTGGCGTGCAGGAATGATGATTGCCGGAATACTGGCGATTGTGGTGGGATTTTTCCTGTGCTGGCGATTGCGCGACAGGCCGCAGGCGATTGGCTTACCTCCGGTTGGCGACTGGCGGCACGATGAGTTAGAAATTGCCCAGCAGCAGGAGGGCGCAGGCTTAACCCGCAAAGAAATTCTCACCCGCTATGTATTGCTGAATCCCTACATCTGGCTGCTGTCGTTGTGTTATGTGCTGGTGTACGTGGTACGTGCAGCGATCAACGACTGGGGTAATCTGTACATGTCAGAAACGCTGGGGGTCGATCTGGTGACCGCCAACACCGCGGTGACCATGTTTGAACTGGGCGGGTTTATCGGGGCTCTGGTGGCGGGTTGGGGGTCAGATAAGCTGTTCAACGGCAATCGTGGGCCAATGAACCTGATTTTTGCCGCCGGGATTTTGCTCTCAGTCGGTTCGCTGTGGCTGATGCCGTTCGCCAGCTACGTGATGCAGGCGGCGTGCTTTTTCACCACCGGATTCTTCGTCTTTGGCCCGCAAATGCTGATTGGTATGGCGGCGGCAGAGTGCTCGCATAAAGAGGCGGCGGGCGCAGCAACCGGGTTTGTCGGGCTGTTTGCCTATCTGGGCGCTTCACTCTCCGGCTGGCCGCTGGCGAAGGTGATGGAGGTTTGGCACTGGACCGGTTTCTTTGTGGTGATCGCTATTGCGGCGGGAATTTCCGCGCTGCTGCTGCTGCCGTTTTTAAACGCCCAGGCCCCGCGTGATCTCAACGAAGCGTGATGCACCTCACCTTTTTGCCCCGAGTGGGGTAAAACTAAGAAATTTTCCCGGTTTCACCTGGACGCTGTCTCAGGCGTGATCCCGGGCTGATTTTTACAATGCCTGCTATTCGCAGGTATAAAAATTAGCTCGGAGAGTCCTATGCTGGCCTTCTTAAACCAGGTGCGCAAGCCAACCCTGGATCTGCCGCTCGATGTGCGGCGTAAAATGTGGTTCAAACCGTTCATGCAGTCCTATCTGGTGGTCTTTATTGGCTACCTGACCATGTACCTGATCCGCAAAAACTTCAACATCGCGCAGAACGACATGATCTCCACCTACGGGCTGAGCATGACGCAGTTGGGGATGATTGGCCTGGGCTTCTCCATCACCTACGGCGTGGGTAAAACGCTGGTTTCTTATTACGCGGATGGCAAAAACACCAAGCAGTTCCTGCCGTTTATGTTGATCCTCTCTGCTATCTGTATGCTCGGCTTCAGTGCCAGCATGGGCGCAGGTTCAACCAGCCTGTTCCTGATGATTACCTTCTACGCGCTGAGCGGTTTCTTCCAGAGTACTGGCGGTTCGTGTAGTTATTCCACCATCACCAAATGGACACCTCGCCGTAAACGTGGTTCTTACCTCGGTATGTGGAACATTTCCCACAACCTCGGTGGTGCCGGTGCGGCTGGTGTGGCGTTGTTTGGTGCCAACTACCTGTTCGACGGTCACGTCATTGGTATGTTTATCTTCCCGTCGATTATCGCCCTGATTGTTGGCTTTATCGGCCTGCGCTATGGCAGCGACTCCCCGGAATCTTATGGTCTGGGGAAAGCTGAAGAGCTGTTCGGTGAAGAGATCAGCGAAGAAGACAAAGAGACCGAAGAAAATGACATGACCAAGTGGCAGATCTTTGTTGAGTACGTGCTGAAAAACAAAGTGATCTGGCTGCTGTGTTTCTCCAACATCTTCCTGTACGTGGTCCGTATTGGTATCGACCAGTGGTCTACCGTGTACGCGTTCCAGGAACTGAAGCTTTCCAAAGAAGTGGCGATTCAGGGCTTTACCCTGTTTGAAGTGGGTGCGCTGGTCGGTACGTTGCTGTGGGGCTGGCTCTCTGACCTGGCAAATGGTCGCCGGGCGCTGGTGGCCTGTGTGGCACTGGCATTAATCATTGCGACACTGGGTGTTTACCAGCATGCCAGCAACCAGTATGTCTATCTGGCTTCGCTGTTTGCCCTCGGCTTCCTGGTGTTTGGTCCGCAGCTGTTAATCGGTGTCGCAGCCGTTGGTTTCGTACCGAAAAAAGCGATCGGCGCTGCCGATGGGATTAAAGGGACATTTGCCTATCTGATCGGTGACAGCTTCGCCAAGCTGGGTCTGGGGATGATTGCTGATGGTACACCGGTTTTCGGTCTGACTGGCTGGGCAGGTACCTTCGCCGCGCTGGATACCGCCGCTATCGGTTGTATCTGCCTGATGGCTATCGTGGCCGTGTTTGAAGAACGTAAAATTCGTCGCGAGAAAAAGATCCAGCAATTGAAAGTCGCTTAAGTGTGTAGTGGTAACTTTTACCCGCCTTCATGGCGGGTTTTTTTATGGTTTAGACTGACTGGTTTCATGCACCAGATTGCGTAGCCACTGATGCGCCGCATCGCGGTGCGTGCGTTCGTGCCAGGCCATACTTTTAGTAAAACCAGCAATGGGCAGCGGCGGTGGCACAACGTGCATCCGGGGATCGGTATAGGCCAGCCGGGCAGGGACGACGGCAATCATCTCGCTAATCGCGAGGATATCCGGCAGAACCAGAAAACTGCTGACTGACAAACCAATCTGTCGTTTTCGTCCAACATCTGCCAGCGCATCATCGGTGACCCCCCAGAAACTTTCCCCCTTATAAGAAACCAGCACATGCTCCAGCGCGCAGAAGCGATCGAGTGTTAACGCCTGATGGGCATCGGGATGATCATGACGCATGAGACAAACATACTCTTCGTTATATAACGGGCGGTTGTGCAGATTATCCGGTGTTGAATCCGGCGTCAGCAGCGCCAGGTCAATTTTACCCTGCTCAAACTGTGTTGTTAGCAGCTCCTGCTCAACGGGAACGACCCGCACACGAATACCTGGCGCACGTGCGCGAAGCGCGGCGATAAACGGCACGATCACCGCTTTAAGGGCGTAATCGGTCGCGGCGACGGTAAAGGTGAGTACCGCGGTGAGTGGGTCGAACTGTGCGGGCTTAAGCAGGATATCAATGTCGCTGAGGATCTGTTTGATGGGCGCTGCCATCGTGCGAGCCCGGAGCGTCGGGACAATACCGTGCGGCGTGCGGACAAACAGCGGATCGTCAAAATAATCACGCAGACGGTTTAGCATGCCGCTGACCGCTGGTTGGGTGAGCGACAGCCGCTGCGCCGCCCGGGTGACGTTGCGTTCATCCAGCAGGGCATCCAGCGTTTTCAACAGATTAAGATCGAGGGTTCTGATATCAGATTTCATGATGTCTGCTCATGGGTTCGATAAGTCACATTATGACACGTTCAGTCGTCGACACAGGTGAATTTGCCGCTATGATGGGCGTCCTGTCGGGTAATGGATGTGCGCATGATTTGGATAATGCTGGCCACGCTGGTTGTTGTTTTTGTTGTGGGTTTTCGGGTGCTGACGTCCGGGTCACGGCGCGCGATTCGCCGTCTGAGCGAACGTCTGAGTATTGATGTCGTGCCGGTAGAATCGATGATCGATCAGATGGGGAAAGTGCAGGGAGAGGCGTTTTTACAGTACCTCCATCGACCTGACGAATCGCATCTGCAAAATGCTGCCCAGGTGCTGCTAATCTGGCAAATCGTCATTGTAGACGGTAGTGAACAGAATCTGCTGCAGTGGCACCGGGTGTTGCAAAAAGCCCGGCTGGCCGCGCCGATTACCGACGCACAGGTACGCCTGGCGCTGGGTTTTCTGCGCGAAATGGAGCCGGATATGCAGGAGATAAATGCGTTTCAGATGCGCTATAACGCCTTTTTTCAACCTGAAGATGGAGTGCACTGGTTGCACTGATATCAAAATATATGATGACGGATATTTTTAATCGTCATTATATTTATATCTCTCTCCCGCGCATGATGAACCTCGTTAACTTACACGACGAGGTTCATCATGAAACAAGCGACTCAACAAAGCGCAATTATCTGGCCGCAGGCGTATTTGCCAGGGAAGACCGATAACTTTGCCTCCAATGAAATCATTGTTGCCGGACTGAGCACCCGCGCTGTCTGGGCTCAGCTCAACGACACAACGCGCTGGCCGACGTATTACAGCAATGTGGCGGATATCCGGTTTCACGATGGCTCCGGACCGTTACTGAGCGTGAACGCCCGTTTCCGTTTCACAACCTTTGGCTTCCCAATTGAAGCGCAAGTCATCGAATATGCGCCACCGGTCGATGGTCAGGCTGCGCGTATTGCCTGGCACGGTTGGGCGGAAGGGGATGCTGATTCGCGTCTGGATGTTGTCCATGCCTGGCTGTTTGAAGATTTACCCGGCGGGCGCGTACGTATTCTGACCCAGGAGTCGCAGCGTGGTGTTCCGGCACAGGAGCTGGCACGCACGCTGCCTAATCCGATGATTAACGGTCATCAGGAGTGGATAGTCGGGCTGGCAAGGGCTGCACGTGACGCTTAATTGGGTCAGCAAGGACCCTCTGTTGTAGGCCGGATAAGACGACGTCGCCATCCGGCGATAAACAGTTGCTGAAACGTTAAATACGTCACAAATTTAATGTTACACTGCGTAACTTTTCTACAATAACCCCACGCAGGTAACAAAATGAGTGACGCTATTGAACAAAAATCCCGCGCTGAGGCAAATACCCGACCGAACTGGTCGGCGGTTTTCGCCGTGGCGTTCTGTGTTGCCTGCCTGATAACCGTTGAATTTCTGCCCGTCAGTTTGTTGACGCCAATGGCGCAGGACCTCGGTATTTCGGAAGGTGTTGCCGGGCAATCGGTGACCGTAACGGCGTTTGTCGCCATGTTTGCCAGCCTGTTCGTGACGCAAATTATTCAGGCAACCGATCGTCGCTACGTCGTGATCCTCTTTTCGGTACTGCTGACAATCTCCTGCCTGCTGGTTTCCTTTGCCAACTCTTTTACCCTGTTGTTGATTGGTCGTGCCTGCCTCGGTCTGGCGCTCGGAGGGTTCTGGGCGATGTCGGCATCGCTGACCATGCGTCTGGTTCCTGCACGGACGGTGCCGAAAGCGTTATCAGTGATCTTTGGCGCAGTCTCTATCGCACTGGTCATTGCCGCCCCGCTGGGGAGTTTCTTAGGCGGCATCATTGGCTGGCGCAACGTCTTTAATGCCGCGGCGGTGATGGGCGTGCTGTGCACCATCTGGGTGGTGAGATCGCTGCCTTCGCTGCCCGGTGAGCCATCACATCAGAAACAAAACATGTTTAGCCTGCTGCAACGACCGGGGGTAATGGCTGGCATGATGGCTATCTTCATGTCCTTTGCCGGGCAGTTTGCCTTCTTTACCTACATCCGCCCGGTGTACATGAATTTGGCGGGATTTGATGTGGATGGTTTGACGCTGGTGCTGCTGAGCTTTGGTATTGCCAGCTTTGTCGGGACGTCGCTCTCGTCGCTGATCCTGAAACGTTCGGTCAAACTGGCATTAGCCGGTGCACCGCTGGTGCTGGCGCTCAGCGCGCTGGTGCTGATTCTGTGGGGGAGTGACAAAGTGGTGGCGGCCGCCATTGCGATTATCTGGGGGCTGTCGTTTGCGCTGGTACCGGTCGGCTGGTCGACGTGGATCACCCGTTCTTTGGCCGATCAGGCAGAGAAAGCCGGGTCTGTTCAGGTCGCCGTGATCCAGCTGGCTAACACCTGTGGCGCTGCGATTGGCGGGTATGCGCTCGATAACCTTGGTTTGCTGTCTCCCTTGATGCTCTCAGGTGCTCTGATGCTGCTGACGGCGCTTCTGGTGGCGGCGAAAGTTCGCATAAAAGGTATGCAATAAACTAAAGCTCGGTATGCCGGATCGCTATCCGGCATCCAGGTTGGTTTTAATCAAAACCATTGTTTTCGGCGGTATGAGCAAACCATTCGCCACTCTTTTTCACCGTGCGTTTTTGCGTTTCCAGATCGAGTTGGACAAAACCGTAGCGGTTTTTGTATCCGTTCAGCCATGACCAGTTATCAATAAAGGTCCACATATGGTAGCCAAGACAATTGCAGCCTTCGCTAATGCCTTTATGTAGCCATTTCAGATGTTCAGATACAAATTCAATACGATAGCTGTCGTTTATCTGATCCTGCTGGATGAAACGCTGCTCATTTTCGACACCCATACCGTTTTCAGAAATAAAACAGCGTGGATTGCCGTAATTATCACGCAGGTTGGTAATAATATCGTAAATACCCGGCTCATATATTTCCCAGCCACGGTAAGGGTTCATTTTACGTCCCGGCATTTCGTAGTAATCAAATAACCATTCCGGCATAAACGGCGCGTTCGGATTGACTGCGCTATCACGACATTTCACGCGACGCGGTTGGTAATAGTTAATCCCCAACAGGTCGATTTTGCCGTCGGCGATCAACTGCGCGTCGTCGGGCTGGCAGGTCGGAAGCTGATCGTATTCTTTCAGCAATGCCACCAGGTCCGCCGGGTATTCACCCTTCAGCACTGGATCGAGGAAACTACGGTTAAAGAGCAGGTCTGCATGGTGTGCGGCTTTTACATCTGCCGGGTTTTGCGAGCGTGGATAAGAAGGCGTTAAATTCAACACTACACCGATTTCGCCGTCATAACCTCCGACGCGCCAGGCCCGAACCGCCATTGAATGTGCCAGAATGGTGTGGTACGCCACCGTCGCGGCGCGTTTGAAATCCACCACGTTAGGGTAGTGGAAATCATACAGATAACCGCCTTCTACCGGGACAATCGGTTCGTTAAAGGTGAACCAGTGCTTCACCCGATTGCCGAACAAGTTAAAGCAGGTCTGTGCATAGTGGCCAAATGCCTCGACCACTTCACGGTTTTCCCAGCCGCCTTTCTCCTGCATCACCATCGGCATGTCAAAATGGAACAGGGTGATAAAGGGCGTAATACCTTGAGCCAGCAGCTCGTCGATAACGTTGTTATAAAAATCAACAGCCTCTGGATTCACCTCACCCGTGCCGTTTGGGATCAGGCGTGACCAGCTCAGCGATGTACGAAAGCTGTTATGTTTCAGCTGGTTGAGTAGGGCGATGTCCTGTTTCCAATGCTGATAAAACGTGGATGTGTTCGCCGGACCAATTCCCTGATGGAACCGACCCGGTTGGCGGTCGAACCACACATCCCATGTGGTCTGGCTTTTGCCGCCGTTGAGGCTATCACCTTCCGTTTGCAGCGCGGAGCAGGCACTGCCCCACCAGAAGTTCGCAGGAAAACGGTATCGCATTATTGTTGCTCCCTTACTCTTTATTCGTTGTGGCAACAATACGTGTTTTTGCGATACAGAAACCGGTTACAGTGCTCATTTTCCAACATAATGGCTATAAATCAGGGCACTCAACTTTGCCAAGCGCTTCCCAGTAGTTGTTCTGATTATTTCTTTCTATTGCCACAATGGCTTCGCGAATATGCTGCTGATTGCGCGTATCAGACATAATTGTTTTTTCCCACACTTCATCCGATGGCGACCCCTGTGGGGTGCAAAGTTTGCGCAAATCCTTGAGTACGGTGTTCTTTTCGTGAACCGACTGTAACCCGCCGTAAGCCGAGTCAGCCTGCGCCAGGCCCGGTAGCGTGAAAAGGACGGCAATAATCGGAAAAACGGCTAATTTCATGATAATAATCCTTGTTGTTGATGCGCATCATCTCAAGGGTAAGTGTAGACGGCATACGGCTCACTCATCAGCCTGTGTTAACGTTTAAAAATAAATCAGCCAGAAGTTGTAGTGTTTCAGGAGGATAGGATGCAGATACAAATTACTGATACCGTTACAGAAGATGATCAAAACGCGCTGCTTACCGGGCTGCGTGCTTACAATTTCCAGTTCCTGAAAACGACCAATTTTGGCGATTTGGCGGTCTACTGGCGTGATGAACACCATAAGATTCGGGGTGGGCTGATCGGCAAAATCAAAGGCGAATGGTTGTGCATTGAGTTCTTATGGATGGATGACGCCCTGCGCAAAGGCGGTTATGGCACAAAGCTGATGCAGGTAGCAGAACAGACGGCACGTGAGCGAGGATGTCTGCATGCGCTGGTTGATACCATGAGTTTCCAGGCGCTGCCGTTTTATCAGAAAAACGGCTATCAGCTGCAAATGACCCTCGATAACTTCCCGGAAACCGGTTCCGCACGCCATTATTTGTCGAAAACGTTTTGATGACCGGAAGGTCTGGATGCCGCCTCACTTTCTTGCGTAGCAGAATAGTGTATGTTCTGAACAATCATTTATTTCTTAAGCGGTAAAGAGATGAGACGGATTGAGATAATACTGGGAGAGCTGGAACGGCTGACGCGAGGACTGAATCTTGCCCATCTGGCGCAGGAAACGGCGTTCACAGCGGAGGCCATCGGCTTTAACCTCGGGCTGGCGCGCAACTCAGTCAGTAAAGATCTCAATCAGCTCTGGAACGACGGCCTGGCGATTAAAAGCCGCGGGCGTCCGGTATTCTTTCTGCATCGTCAGGCAATTGAAACGCTGCTGGGGCGCAAACTGGATGAGTCCGAGCGTGAAGTGCAAACCGTTGCTGACCTGTTGCCTGTTCAGGAAAACCAGGCAACAGACGATCCCTTTTCCGGCCTGATTGGTTACGATCGCAGCCTGCGTGATGCGGTGGAAAAAGGCCGCGCGGCGGTGCTGTATCCCCACGGACTGCATGTTCTGCTGACCGGTCCCTCCGGCGTTGGTAAAACCTTTTTTGCCGAACTGATGCACCGTTTCGCCTGTGAACGTGCAGCGGGAACGCCTCCACCGTTGGTCTATTTTAACTGCGCGGAATACGCGCATAACCCGGAACTGCTCTCTTCGCACCTGTTTGGTCATCGACAGGGGGCGTTTACCGGCGCAAACGAGAATAAACCCGGTTTGGTCGAACAGGCTGATGGCGGCTATCTGCTGCTTGATGAAGTGCATCGCCTGCCGTATGAAGGTCAGGAAAAACTGTTTTCTATTCTCGACAAAGGTGAATACCGGCCGCTGGGTTCAAGCGCTGTGGCGCGGTCTATTTCAGTTCGCCTGATATGTGCGACCACCGAACCGGTAAGCTCGGCGTTGCTACGCACCTTTCAGCGACGTATTCAGGTATGTATCGATCTCCCCGGTATCCGCCAGCGTTCGGTGGAAGAGCAGGTTGAACTGATTGTTGGTTTCTTACAGCGTGAGAGCCGCAAAATCGAGCGTACGGTAAGCATCGACCGTACCCTGCTGCTCTGGCTGCTGAACAAGCCGCTGGAAGGCAATATTGGTCAACTCAAGAGCGATATTCAGTTTCTCTGCGCCCAGGCCTGGGCCTCGGGGATGACGGAGCACAGCGATACGCTACAGCTGGATAAACGTCTGACCGAGATCCCCTTTAACGCCACGCCGGAACAACGTCTGCTGGTTGGGGCGCTGTTCGAAGGCAAAGAACACCTGAGCATTGATGCCCGCACGTTGCCGGCACTGAAAAATTCGCTGGCCACCGGAGCTGAAATTGAGGAGAGTGATCTCTTTTACAGCTTCCTGACCCGGGAATACATCAACCTGCGTAACAGCAACGTACCGCCAGCCGAAACGCTGGCAATCCTCAAAAACAAGCTCAGCTCGATTTTTGAATATGGTCTCTACAGCCGCGACAGCGTGGCGCATCCCCCGCGCTATGGCGATCAGATTGAAGAGCGGGTCACGCTGCTGATTGGCTGCGTTGAGCAGGTGCTTGGTTTTACGCTGCCGGAAAATCTGGTTAACCCGCTGCGTAAACACTTTCTGGCGCTGATTGGCTACGTGCAGCGCGGCCTTATTCCGCAACTTTATTCTTCCAGCCTGATCCTCGATCGCTGCAAAGATGAATATGAAAACGCCACGCTGTTATGCCGAAAAATCAATGAACTGCTGCATATTCAGTGTCCGGCGACGGAAGTGGTCTGGCTGTGCCTGTTCCTCAAAGAGTGCCGTCATTACCGCCAACGGATTGACGCCAGTCCGGACTGCGGGGTGATTTTGATTGCCCACGGCGCGACGACCGCCACAAGCCAGGCGCAGTACGTGAATCGTGTGCTGGAACGCGAGGTGTTCAGCGCTATCGATATGCCTTTTGAGCAGTCGGTGCATGACACGCTGGAAGCCCTGACGCAGATGATCCAGACCCGGCAATATCGCCGATTGATCCTGATGGTGGATATTGGCTCGCTGGTCCATTTTGGCAGTACGATCAGCAAATTATTCCAGATAGACGTTCTGCTGATGCCCAACATTACTCTCACCAGCCTGCTGGAGATAGGGCTGGATTTAAGCTATGAAACCAGTGAGTTACCGCAGCTGGCGGCGTTGATGCAGAGTAAAAATATACCCTGCCAGCTCTGTACGCCACAGCAAGAAAATAACGGCAAAGTGCTGGTTATCTCCTGCATCACCGGAATGGGCACGGCGGAAAAAATCAAAAAGGTGCTGGAAGAGAGTTTTGGTGAGTTAATGTCGCAGGATACGCGGATGGTGATCCTCGATTACAACGAAGTCCGCAGCCTGGAGCGCGTTCAACAGGCGATTAACGCCAGTGAACGTCTGGCAGGCATTGTCGGTACCTTCCAGCCGGGACTGCCGGATATCCCGTTTATCTCGCTTGAAGAGTTGTTCTCCGAGCAGGGGCCTGAACTGGTGCTCAGTCTGTTGACGCCGGATCTTTCAAGCAGTGAACGTCGTCTGGAGATGGAGCGCAGCGCGATGCGTTTTATCAGTGCGTTGACCATGGAAAGTATCATTAACCATATTTCAGTGCTTAACCCACAGCGGATTCTGAAAGAAATGGAAGGCGTGCTGAATCATCTGACCACCGCGCTTTCGCTGAAACCGAGCCGCCAGGTGACACTGCGCTTCCTGATCCACTGCTGCTGTATGGTCGAGCGTATCGTGATTAACCGCAAACCGTTACAGATGGCGCTGGAGAACAAGCCGGATCTGGATGTTCGCGCGTTTAGTGTCATTAAATCTGCTTTCCTGCCGATTGAAGAGGCCTATGCCATTCGCTTATCGGATGCGGAATATATTTATATCTACGAACTGTTATATAGCTAATCCCTTGCCTGATGGGGCTTTGCGCCCCGTCGGCACCCACACCTCCCCCGCGTGACACAAATTCTGGCACAGCCTTTGCTCTGTTTACCTATGTCTATGTAATCGAGCCAGGAGGCCATTTTGACTACCACTGAATCCTTGCCCCAGATCCTGCTGCTGACCCATGGCGGCTGGGGGCAACAGCTTTGCAACAGCTTGCGTATGGTAATGGGCGAAATTAAAGGCGTAACGGAAATTGCGCTGATGCCTGTTGATACGCTTGGCGAGTTTTATCAGCGCGTCGAAGCCGTAGTGAAAATCATGCCAGAAGGCTCACTGATCCTCACTGATTTTATTGGCGGTACTACCTCTAATGTCGCGGCGCGGCTAAGCGCTGATTACCCGGTGGCAGTGATTTCCGGGCTAAATGCCTCTTTGCTATTGGAGGCGCTGGACAAGCGTGAGCATGGCCAACTGACTGCTTGTGTGGCGGATCTGGTTGAGGCCGGGCGTAGCAGTTGCCTGGACGTTGTGGCTCACGTACGTCAATTACAACAATCACAATAAGGAAGAAACACCATGGCAAACATCGTCTTATGTCGTATTGATAGCCGTCTGATTCATGGGCAGGTCGTCACCAAGTGGGTCGGGCAATCTCAGGCAAATCGGATTGCGGTGGTCAGCGATGAGCTTGATGCCGATCCGTTTATGAAAAACATCTACCTGATGGCCGCGCCGCCGAACATCAAAGTGGATTGCTTCGGTAACCAAAGTTTTGCCGCTGCCTGGAAAGAGAATCAACTGGGTGACGGAAAGGTTCTGGTGCTGTTCCCCTCCCTGGCGGCGGTTCAGGAAGCGGTTCAGTTGGGCTTTGATGTCACCACTATTCAGGTGGGGGGACTAGGCGGTGGGCCAAACCGCAAAGCGGTATTCCAGAACATTACGCTGGATGAAAAAGACGTCGGCATTCTGAGCGACCTGAAAAATCGTGGGATTCAGGTGTTCTTCCAGACCATCCCGGAAGATAAGCCGCAGTCGCTGGACGATATCCTGAAAAAATTCTAATTCTTTGATAACAGGGTACTTAACTATGGATACTTTAGTCTTCGCAAGCCTGATGGGGTTGTATTACTGGTTTGCCCGATTACGCCTTGGCTACACCTTCTCCGCTATGTTGCTACAGCCGGTAGTGATTGCCGTATTTGTTGGCCTGCTGTTGGGCAACATGGAAACGGCAATGATCATTGGCGCGGGTATGCAACTGGTCTACCTCGGCGTGACGTCTACACCGGGCGGCAACGTGCCCTCTGATCCAGCGCTGGCTGCCTGCATTTCAATTCCTATCGCCGTGAAGGCCGGTATGGACCCGAACCTGGCTATCGCGCTGGCGATCCCGTTTGGCGTCATCGGCGTATTCCTCGACCAGTTGCGCCGCACGTTAAACGCGGCGTGGGTACATATGGCCGACAAGCATGCGGAAACGGCAAACATGGCGGGCATTATGCGCTGTGCGTTTCTTTATCCGGCATTACTTGGCCTGGTCCTGCGTTTCCCGGTGGTCTTCGCCGCAAACTATTTTGGTCAGGATGTCGTGGAAAGCTTCCTTAAGCTGATGCCGCATTGGCTGACGCACTCCTTTGAAATAATGGGCGGCATTTTGCCTGCGCTGGGCTTCGCCATCACCATTATGGTGATCGGTAAAAAGAGCCTGCTGCCGTGGTTTATCGGCGGTTTCTTTGCAGTGCTGTACCTGAAGGTGGACATCATGGCGATGGCAATCTTTGGTACCTGCGTGGCCTTCCTGATTAAAGGTCTGGCGAAAAATGAAGGAGCAGCATGATGAGCAGCGACGTAATGCAGCATGAACTGGTTGAACGTGCGCGTGAAAGTGGCACGTTGACCAAAGCAGATATCACCAAAGCCTGGTTTATCTACTGGTTGGGCGCGGAAGTTTCCAGCTCTTATGAACGTTTGCAAAGCCTGATTTTCTGCGCCTCGATGACGCCGATCATCAAAAAACTCTACCCGCAAAAAGAAGAGCAGGTAGAGGCGCTGAAACGCCATCTGAACTTCTTCAACTCTGAGCAGACGTTTGGTGCGGTGATTCAGGGGATCTCCATTGCGATGGAGGAGCAGAAAACGCGCGGCGAGCCAATTAGTGATGCCTCAATTACCGGCATTAAAACGGGATTAATGGGACCGCTGGCCGGGATGGGCGACTCCATAATCTGGGCCGCCGTCATGCCGCTGTTAATTGCTATTTTCATCCCGTTCGCCGCGAATGGCAGCGCGATGGGCGGTATTGTGCCGCTCATTCTCTACCCAGCTATCACGTTGGCAATCAGCTACGGCATGGTTCACAAAGGCTATACGCTGGGACGTGATTCGATTATCGGCCTGCTGCAAGGGGGGCGAATTAAAGAACTGATCTACGGTGCGAATGTGCTGGGTCTGATCATGATGGGGGCGCTTTCTGCAAGCTACGTTAAGATCACCACACCGCTAAAACTCAGTGCCCTGAAAGGCTCTGAAGTGGTGGTTCAGCAGATCCTCGACTCTATTGCACCCGGCCTGTTACCGCTGGCGGCGGTGTTCGCCATCTACTTCTATTTGGTAAAGAAAGGGCCGCGTTACACCACCATTTTGCTGTCAATTGTCGCGCTCAGTGTGGTCTGTTCGCTGTTAGGAGTGCTGTAAGCCATGACACAGAATATCTATCAACAACTCGGCCTAAAACAGGTCATTAACGCCTGCGGCAAGATGACCATTTTGGGGGTTTCCAGCGTTGCGCCGGAAGTGATGCAAGCCACCGCACGAGCAGCGTCGGCCTTTGTTGAAATTGATCGGCTGGTGGATCGCACCGGCGAGCTGGTTTCCCGCTTTACCGGCGCGGAGGACAGCTATATCACCTCCTGCGCGTCGGCGGGTATTGCTATCGCCGTTGCTGCGGCCATTACCCGCGGCGACCGGGCGCGAGTCACGCTGATGCCGGACAGCTCTGGTATGGCGAATGAAGTTGTCATGCTACGCGGGCATAACGTTGACTACGGGGCGCCCATCACCAGCGCGATCCGCTTAGGCGGCGGACGTGTGGTGGAAGTCGGTTCAAGTAATCTGGTGGCCCGCTGGCAGCTGGAGAGCGCGATTAACGACAATACTGCCGCGCTGCTGTACGTGAAATCGCACCACTGCGTGCAGAAAGGTATGTTGAGTATTGCCGATTTTGTGCAGGTGGCGCAGGTCTATAACCTGCCGCTGATTGTCGATGCCGCCGCAGAGGAAGATTTGCACGCCTGGGTGGCAAGCGGGGCGGATATGGTGGTCTACAGCGGCGCAAAAGCTTTTAACGCGCCGACGTCTGGGTTTATCACTGGGAAGAAACAGTGGATTGCGGCTTGTAAAGCCCAGCATCACGGAATTGCCAGAGCGATGAAAATCGGCAAGGAGAATATGGTCGGGCTGGTCTATGCGCTGGAAAACTACCATCAGGGACAGACTGTGGTGACTGCCGAGGAACTTCAACCCGTGGCACAGGCGATTTCAGACATTCGCGGATTGAATGCGGATATCGAGCAGGACGAGGCCGGTCGCGCTATCTGGCGGATTCGTATTCGGGTGAACGCGCAAGCGCTGGGGCTTGATGCATATGCCGTGGAAGCGCAGTTGCGCGGTGGCGATATCGCCATTTACGCTCGCCGTTACAACCTTCATCAGGGGGTTTTTAGCCTTGACCCGCGTACGCTTGCCGAAGGGGAAATGGCACTGATTGTGGCACGATTAAAGGAGATTGCAGAGCATGCAGCACATTAATTTTTATCGTAATAAAGTGGCGATTAACGTGCTGGCGAAGGATATCGCTAATGCCCGGGAGATCTATGAGGCTGCCGAAGGCCATGCGGTGATCGGCATACTTTCCGCACAATTTGCTTCGGTTGAGGAAGGGGTTCGGGAAGTAAAACGCTGGATGAACGATGTGCCGTCAATTTCTGTAGGGTTGGGGGCGGGCGACCCGGCGCAGTATTACAAAGCAGCGATGATTGCCTCACAGGTCCATCCGGCACACGTCAACCAAACTTTTACCGGCTGTGGTTTTGCTGCCGGAGCGCTGGCGGCAACGGGCGGTGAACAGACCCATATCAACGCGTTGGTCAGCCCGACGGGCACGCCGGGGGAGGTGTTGATCTCGACCGGCGTCAGTAGCAGCCAGGGCACGCCAGCCCGCGTTTCCTGCGATGCAGCAGTACGTATGATGCTCGATTCAGGGGCTCACGCGGCGAAGTTCTTCCCGATGGGCGGTGAACAGTCGCTCCCTGAGCTGTACGCACTGGCGACGACCGCGGCGCGAAACGGCATGACATTGATTGAACCGACCGGTGGAATCGATCTTGATAACTTCGGCGTTATCCTGCAAACCTGTCTGCAGGCGGGAGTACCCCGCGTGATGCCGCATGTTTACAGCTCGATTATTGATCCACATAGCGGTAATACCCGACCTGAAGATGTCGTCAGGTTAATGGAAATAGTGAAAGTTCTGGTGTGATGTTGCTATCGCCGGATGGCCTATAAAAAATGCCCCGAAGTGATCACGCTTACTGGGCATTTTTGCGAACGCTATTCCCTGAAAATGAATACATTGCAAAAGCATGTATTTATCCGCCAAGCTGCCTCGCAGATAGAAAAGTTCCCAGATGTTGTGTGTGCGACTGGCGAGTAAGGTTCCGTCATCTTGTTCTTCTGGTGACGGACCGTCATGAAAAAACCAACAACTTCTACGCCGCATGATGCCGTATTTAAAAAATTCTTAAGCCATCCAGAAACGGCACGGGATTTTCTTGATATTTATCTCCCAGCACCATTACGTGAACGTTGCGATCTGAACACACTGAAACTGGAGCCAGGGAGTTTTATTGAGGAAGACCTGCATGCCAGTTATTCCGATGTTCTGTGGTCGCTAAAAACGAGGACCGGAAAAGGCTATATCTACGCGTTGATTGAACACCAGAGTTCACCGGATGCTCATATGGCATTCCGGATGATGCGTTACGCCATTGCCGCGATGCAGAACCACCTTGATGCCGGCCACAAAACGCTGCCGCTGGTGGTTCCGATACTTTTTTATCATGGTGTCGCCAGCCCGTACCCTTTTTCACTGTGTTGGCTGGATGAATTTGACGATCCAGAAACTGCGCGGAAGCTTTATGGCGCGACCTTCCCACTGGTTGACATCACGATGGTGTCTGATGATGAGATTATGCAGCATCGGCGGGTGGCGCTACTGGAACTTGTCCAGAAGCATATACGCGAACGCGATTTGATGGTGCTGGTCGATAAACTGATTGCTCTGCTGATTAAGGGACACGCTAATGACAGTCAGGTAGAAACGCTATTTAATTACCTGGTGCAGTCTGGCAGTGCACCGCGCTTTGAGGCGTTTATTCGAGAAGTTGCCCTGCGCGTTCCCCAACATAAGGAGAGATTAATGACAATTGCAGAATGCTTACGTGAGTCGGGGCGAAGGACAGGGGTGCTAGAAGGCAAACTCGAAGGCAAACGCGAAGGTAAAAAGGACGAAGCGTTGCGGATAGCCCATGCCATGATTGAGAAGGGAATCGATCGTGAACTGGTGCTAATTATCACCGGGCTTTCAAGTGATGAACTAACGGCATCTTCCGACTAACTTATCTTTTTCCCGTTATGCTTTTTTCTTCTTGCTGATGCTTTTTCGTTTTTTAAACCGCAGCGGCCTTCCCGTTATAGTCATTTCATTACCCATCAGGCGGTTATTTCAAAAGGATAAAAACGTGAAGCTGAAGATACCTCATTTCGGGGCCGGGGCGGCAATATTGCTGGCGGGATTACTGCTGGCTGGTTGCGATCAGCAGAGCAGTGATGCAAAGCATATCAAAGTCGGCGTAATTAACGGGGCAGAGCAGGATGTCGCGGAAGTTGCGAAGAAAGTGGCTAAAGAGAAGTACGGCCTGGATGTCGAACTGGTTGGATTTAGTGGTTCACTGCTCCCCAACGATGCAACCAATCATGGCGAACTGGATGCCAACGTCTTCCAGCACCGTCCGTTCCTTGAACAAGATAATAAAGCGCATGGCTATAAGCTGGTGGCGGTAGGCAATACCTTCGTTTTCCCAATGGCCGGCTATTCGAAAAAAATCAAAACCATTGCTGAGCTGAAAGACGGTGCGACGATTGCCATTCCTAATGATCCGACTAACCTCGGGCGGGCGCTGTTACTGCTGCAAAAAGAGAAATTAATCACTCTGAAAGCGGATACTGGCCTGCTGCCAACGGCGCTGGATATCACCGATAATCCACGGCATCTGAAAATTATGGAGCTGGAAGGTGCGCAGTTACCGCGTGTGCTGGACGATCAGAAAGTGGATGTGGCGATTATCAGTACCACTTATATTCAGCAAACCGGGCTTTCTCCGGTGCATGACTGCGTGTTTATAGAAGACAAAAATTCACCGTACGTGAATATCCTGGTGGCGCGAGAAGACAATAAAGATGCAGAGAATGTAAAAGAATTCCTGCAATCTTATCAGTCACCGGAAGTGGCCAGGGCGGCGGAAACCATCTTTAACGGCGGCGCGGTTCCAGGCTGGTAATCGTAGCCCGTTGCCGCGCCGGTGGGTATTAAACCGCTTTGGCGCGGCGGCGGGAGTCCATTGAGATCAGCACCACGGAAGAGAGGATCAGCAGTGTGCCCAGCCAGTCAGGTAGGGTGAATGTAATGCCCAGCAGCAACAGAGACAGCAACGCGCTACTCAGCGGTTCTGCACAGCTCAAAATGCTTGCTTTCGGGCCGCCAATCATCTGCGCACCTTTCAGGTACAGGCTAAACGTCAGCGACGTGCCGATAACCACCAGATAGAAAAACGCCAGAATCAAACTGCCATTTACCACAAAGTTTGTTCCCTGCCCGGCATAGAACGGCAGCAGGATCATGCCGCCGATCAACATACTCCAGCCGACGACCGGCAACGTTCCGTAGCGTGCGATAAGCGTTGAAGGATAGGTGGTATAAAAAGCCGCGGCGAATGCAGAAGCGATACCCCAGAACAGTGCGGCAGGTGAAATGGACAGCGACGTCGGGTTACCGTGGGTGACCAGCAGGAATGTGCCAACCAGCGAGGTGAATATTGCTGTGAGCACTAAGATCCCCGGTCGCGCTTTTCGCACCACAGAAAACCACGCCACGATAATGGTTGGTGACAAAAACTGCAGCACTGTCGCGGTCGCGGCGTTGGATTTTTCAATGGTCAGCAGGAAGGTTAGCTGTACAGTGAGTGCGCCAACCACGGAAAAAATCAGCAGGCTGATGGCATCTTTGCGGTTTTTGATAATGGAGAAGACTTTGTCGCCGTGCACAAAAGAGAGCATCAGTAGAATGAGTCCGGCAAAAATCAGGCGCGTCATGGTCAGAAACTGTGACGACATCTGGCTTTGCTCCATGATGTACTGTGCACAAACGCCTGAACTTCCCCACAATACGGCGGCAATCAGGACGTTCATCATCCCTCTTCTGGTGGAGCTCATCTTTTCCTCTGCATGTTGTTTTGTCTTATTTGTGTGCAGGTATCATAGCAGAGAAGGGATTGATCTCCGCCAGCACATCCGCAATCAGCCAGTCATTAAATACTTTCACCTCCGGGCGCATGGTTGTGTGCTGTGGAGTGACGATGTAGTAAGACCACGCCAGGGGCCAGCGGGTGTTGGGATGAAGCTGAACCAGTTGCCCGTCAGTGAGCAGTTGTTGCACCAGAGCACGGCGCACGATAGCCACACCCTGGCCGCTGAGCGCTGCCAGAATAACTGCTGAGGTAGAGTTGATATACAGCCCGTTATCGCGAACGGCTGGTGCATGGGTGGCAGACAGGACATCGCTCCAGGCGGGGAAATTGGCACCGGGATGGGGAGTATCATCATGGATCAGCTTCTGTGCCGCCAGCCATTCACCACAGGATATTTTATCTGCCGGAACCATTCGTGGACTGCAGACCAGAACGGCTTCTTCATCCATGAGCCAGGTTTTGTTCACCCCCGGCCAGTCACCCTTTCCGCAGCGTACCCCCAGATCGGCTTCGCCGTGGGCGACATCCATCAGCTTTTCCGTCACGTTCAGGCGTAGCTCAATATTTTCATGTGCCTGTGAAAAACGGTTGAGACGGCTCATCAGCCAGTTCATCACCAGTACCTGAGAGGCTGTGATGATCACCACAGAACGCGACCGCCGACCGCGAAGTTTATTTAATCCGGATTCCAGGTTATCCAGTCCCTGTGTTATCTCGCGCAACGCCTCCTGTGCTTCGCTGACCAACGTAAGACGTTCTTTGCCTGAACGGGTACGATGCAGCAGCGGATGGCCTACCCAATCTTCCAGCGCGCGAACCAATTGACCAACGGCCGCAGGCGTCACACCCAATTCCTGCGCTGCGCCGGTAAAGCTGCCATGACGGGCGGTGGCTTCAAAAGCATGTAACCATTTTAGCCGGTTGAGTGAACGCATTTGCCATTTTCCCTTCTCGTTGAGTGTTCTGAGTATACGCCAGCAAGATAGATTTTCTTTCTTGATACGCTATTTCTTCTCATTCGTCAGTACCGCCGCCAGCTGGCATCTTTAGTGCATCAACACACTCTTTAAATGAGGTTAGCGATGAACGCATTATTTGCCGGAAAAAAACTGTTAGTGGTGGGTGGCACCAGTGGTATCGGATTTGAAACCGCGAAGCTGATCCTTCAGGGGGGTGGCCGCGTGGTACTGGTTGGCAATCGTGCCGAGAAAGCGGAGCGGGCCCGTCAGGCACTGGCGGCGCTGGGTGATGTGGCGGTCATTGTGGCGGATCTGATGTCAGACGCCGGAATGAAGCAGGTAATGGCAACGGTGAACGCCGAGCACAAAGACATTAACCTGCTGGTGAATGCGGCCGGGGTCTTCTTCCCCAAACCGTTTACTGAGCATGACATTGAAGATTATGAACTGTACATGAGCCTCAACCGTGCGACATTTTTTATCACCCGCGATGTCGTGCGAAATATGGTGGCGGCTAACATCCAGGGGGCCATCGTGAATATTGGTTCGATGTGGGCACAACTGGCGATTGGCGCAACGCCTTCTTCAGCGTACTCAATGGCAAAAGCGGGCCTGCATACTCTGACCAAAAATCTGGCTATCGAACTGGGCTCTCACGGTATTCGCGTCAACGCCGTTTCGCCAGCCGTCGTGCATACACCTATCTACGAAGGATTTATCCCGAAAGAAGACGTACAAGGTGTGATGAGTAGCTTTGACAGCTTCCATCCGATTGGTCGGGTCGGTACGCCGCGTGATGTGGCTGAATCCGTCGCGTTCCTGTTGTCAGACAAAACGCAATGGGTGACTGGCGCCATCTGGGATGTCGATGGGGGTGTTATGGCTGGACGTAATGGCTGACAGGGGCTGATGCCGCGTATGACAAAACGCCTGCTTATACTAAACAGGCGTTTGTGAAAGAAGGAAAAAGTTAAGCGCGCTGAGAGTCCAGCAGTTCGTTATTTTTCACGACATCCTGGGCTTTGGTATAGCTTTCAATCAGCAACTGATAAGCCGGGAAGATTTTGGTATAGACTTCAGCCCATTCCGCTGCATCTTCCCGATTCCAGGTTTTCTGCAGTTCGGACGCAACTGCGGCAGTATCCATCGGCACAACGCCAGCCTGTACGACGCGGGCCATGGTGATCTCCTGCGCCATTTTGCTGTAAGTGCCGGAAGCATCGATGACTGCAAAGACTTTAAAACCTTCAGCTACCGCACTAATGGCCGGGAATGCCATGCATACACTGGTGATGGTACCGGCAATAATCAGTGTTTTACGACCTGTCGCTTTTACCGCCGCAACAAACTCTTTGTTATCCCAGGCGTTAATTTCACCTTTGCGCGCGACATAATGAGCATGAGGTGCGTTTTCATGAATTTCCGGGATAAGCGGACCATTTGGCCCCTGCGGCACAGACGCGGTGGTGATCACCGGCATTTTGCATAAGGTGGCGATTTTTGCCAGAGCCGTTGCTCTTGCACGCAGTTCAGTCATTGGCATATCGCCAACGGTCTGGAACAGGCCGCTTTGATGATCGATAAGCAACATAACTGCGTCATTGACATCAATCACTGGGCGTTGGCCATTAAAATTCGCGGGTGTAGACATGATCCATTCCTTGTTGTTGCTTTTTGCGGGTTATCTAACCCGCAGTAAAGTCTATAATCGCCTGGGCGATATCCATTTTGCTCTACAGCTAATTAACCATTATTGACATCATCATGGTTAATTTCAGGGGGCTAAAGTTATCTTTATCAGAATTTCCTTAGTGAACTTAATTTCCTCCCACCCCATTAAAATAACAATGCTTGTTATTATGAAATAATATTTCTGTATTCATCTTTTTTTATGGTATGCACCGGAAGTAAAGGGCGAGAATTTGGCGGATGTTTCTGATTGATATATCTTTATATGATCATTATTAT